>JBBALS010000034.1:0-11493 GCA_040402915.1 Flavobacteriales bacterium | reverse complement strand
GTAAGCGGAATCATTGGAAACACGCAAGGGGTAAGCAAAGCCACCAATCCACCGCCAAATCCTAAGAGAAAAATTAGCCAATAGCTTTGCGCTTCGGTTGCTTGTTTTTCGGTTTCGAGTCCATCAATCACATAATCTTTACAACCTGAATTACCTGCATCCGTTTTATTGGGTGTATTTGCAACAGTATCGATTACCGGAGGGACAACTTGCGTGCTTGTATCAATTGCAGACGTTGTACTTGTTGATTTTGGGCGGCCTTTTATTGAGAATGAAAATGGGATTTGATCGAAGGGAATACAGCCCTGATCGTCGCAAGTCATCCCATTAATTTCGCCTGTAACTTTGAAATCTTTATCCGATTTCACCTTGATTTCTTGCGTGAATTTGACCGTTTTATCTTTGAACAAACTCACATTCACAAGAAACAATTCGTCATATTCTGTATAGGGTTTGGGTTCTTTTACTTTCCCGATGGTTGCGTAATCCTTGCTTTTATTGAATTCAAAAACGGTAGGCATGGGTCCACCTTCGGCGGTGAATTGCGAATACAAATGGTGTTTGCCTTCCATATTAGCTATGAACGTAAGCACTTCGGTAGAATCGTTTACGCGCTTTTGACTGTAGGTCCATTTAATGGCCACTTGCATTTGCGCAGAAGCGATACAAGAACTAAGAAGGAGTGCAAAGAGGAGAAATCTTTTCATGTAAAATCTATTATAAAACAGGGGCTTTACCCTTGTTGCTGGTGCTAACAAGTTTGTTAGAACTTAGAAGTTCAATGGATTTTTTAATGGCTTTGTCGCGGTTGTTGAGAATGGAATAGAACCCTTCGTTTCCATAAAGCGCTCTACCCATGAGTGCTTGAATTTGTGATTGGATAATATCCGACGAATGTTGCAAACCTCGCACATCATTTTTCACCCCATTTTTCTCAGCAAATGCAGCGAAAGAAGCCGTTAATGAGGAAGTATTGAAACTTGTTGCAAAGGATTTGGCAGTTTTAAACTTTGCAAGAATTTCGGAACGGTGGGTATCGATGTATTGAAATGCATAACGATTGATGAGTCCTTTGGAAGAAACTTCGGATAAATAGGAAGAATATCCAGCGGTATCGATTGGAATAAACACATCTGGCATTATGCCACCTCCGCCATAAACGATTCTTCCGGCTGGCGTTTTGTAAGCGATGCTATCCATGCTTTTCATGGAATCGGCGCTTGCCATTTCACCACGAGAATAGCGTTCGCCGAGTTCTTGATAATACGAATCCTTACCGTCTTTATAAGACTTCTGAATACATCTTCCAGTTGGCGTATAATAGCGAGCGATTGTTAAACGCATGGCTGATCCATCATCGAAACGAACTTCTTCTTGCACCAGACCTTTTCCAAAAGAACGGCGTCCAACCACCCAAGCTCGGTCGTTATCTTGCACCGCACCCGAAACAATTTCGGAAGCCGAAGCGGATCCTTCATCAATGAGAACAGCCAAACCGCCCCCTTCAAAATCCCCTTTGGATGTTGCATCAAAATCTTCTCGTTTGCGCGCTTTTCCTTGAGTATAAACAATCTTTTTCCCTTTAGAGAGAAACTCATCGCAGATATCTACTGCAGCATTGAGGTATCCTCCTGGATTATCGCGTAAATCGAGAATGAGTTTTTTCATTCCAAGCTGACTCAGTTTGTTGGATGCTTTTAAATATTCATCGTACGTTGTAGCTGCAAAGCGAGCAATTTTTATGTACCCAATATCGGAAGTAACCATGTAACTGGCTTCAATCGAGTAAATGGGAATTTTGCCGCGTGTGATGGAATAGGGTAGAATTTTTCGATTTCCCGGACGTAAAATTCCCACGTTGACAATGGTTCCACTTTTCCCGCGAAGTTTCTTTATAACGTCTTCATTTTTTACTCCTATCCCAGC
The DNA here is from genome assembly GCA_040402915.1 of Flavobacteriales bacterium. Lineage (GTDB taxonomy): Bacteria > Bacteroidota > Bacteroidia > M30B66 > M30B66 > CALQRR01. The sequence continues at coordinate 9,567 of JBBALS010000034.1, read as the reverse complement.
AATGTTCTTTCCTTCGATGCTCACAATTCGGTCGCCACTGTGAATGCCTAAATCTTCGGATGGTCCGCCTGTAATGGCAGCAACCACCATAATGGTGTCGTTTTGGATGTTGAATTCTACGCCAATTCCATCAAAATTCCCTTCCAATTGTTCGCTCACCGCTTGCAAATCTTTGGCGGGAATGTAGGCCGAATGAGGATCTAGTTGCGTAAGTAAAGCAACAATTGCGTCTTCTTCGAGTTGAGTTCTGTTTAAAGTATCGACGTATTCTTCGTTAATGTAATCGAGCACATCGTTGAGTTTAGAACTCTGTTGAAGTCCTTTTAAATGTGATTTACCAATGGAAGAACCCGAAAGGAAATATCCAATAAAAACACCCAATGCTATAGCAACACCAAGAAGAAATGGTAAAAAAACAACTACACGAGACTTACCTGAATTCATAAATGAGAATAAAACAACACGCTACAAACGTTAAAAAATAAAAATATGTTTTTAGTAGTTAATTTTTATATGATTCTACCTCAACTCCAAACTTACGAAGAAATTCAACGCCTTCATCCACATCAATTCCTTTGTAAGCAGCATAAGAATTCAAAAAAAGCACTTTCTTTATTCCAACCGAAAGGATAATCCGAGCGCAGGCAAGACAAGGCGAAAGGGTGACATACAAGGTACTTCCTTCGATATCCGTTTTGTTTTTAGCAGCGTAGAGTATGGCATTGGCTTCGGCATGAAGCGCCAAATAGCAACTTCCTTTTCTGTCGCGGGCGCAACCATTTTCGGGCCATTCTTCATCGCAATTGTGAGTGCCGGCTGGAGGTCCGTTATATCCAAGTGAAATAATACGTGTGTCTTTGGTGAGAACCGCTCCTACTTTTTGCTTTACGCAATGTGAGCGCAAAGCAAGACTGGAAGCCAAGTCCATGTATATTTGGTTGAAAGAGGGAATGCTCATGAATAGTATTGGGAGCGTAAAAATAGCAATTGTTGAGGGAATTAAACTGCTTGATTTTAATAGAAAAGCGTCTCGACCATAACTTTACAAGTCTCGTTTTACCTCACCCCCAGCCCCTCTTCTGCCACATGGTGGTCCCTTTGGGAATGAGGGGGGAGTTGCTTCTCGGGATTTTTGAACATTTAACTTCAAAATAAAATGCGACATGTGAATTGTAAATACTCAAATCAGCAGAATTTTTTTTCCTTTCTCTGCCACATAGTCGGCCCTACGGGGGAGAGAGATATAGGGAGAGGTTAACGTGAGTCTCGACCATAACTTTACAAATAACATCCTCGACCTCTATCCCCTAGCCCCTTTCTCCTCGGGAGAAAGGGGAGAAGAAACTGCTCAAAATAAGCAAATATCAAGTCCCTCTCCCCGAGGAGAGGGACATAGGGAGAGGTTAACCTGCATCTCGACCATAACTTTATAAATAAGCATCCTAAAACTAATCAGTGCGCAAGAGCTCATTATTCCGATGAAGGTTCATCTATCGGAATGTCTTTTCTGCGGATGTATCTAAGATTCACCGGTTCGAAATATTCACGCTTTAACTCATTGTTTTCCATGTTTGTGAAATATTCTTGATAGGATGTTAATCTGCCTTGTGTATCGTAATTAAAAAGCGTCCCTAGTCTATCGTCGACTTCCGCCAAATGGTCGATGGAAATTACTTTCCCAGAAGCGTTGTATGCAATTGAATCGTGAAGAAAATTAGACCAATCTTTCGACCAAATCCAAGAACCTATTAATACTGAATCTTGGTACTCATATTCTAACAAGAAACTAATTTCCAGTCCATCGGGCTGGTATTGAATGGCTTTGATGAGATCACTTTCTTCTTCAGCGGGCAGATAAAATCCTTTCTTCACTTGAGAAATTAAAGAATCACCAAAAGGAAAAGAATCGTAATTCAGTGTATCCGAAAGTCCAATGATGCGGTTGAGTTGCGAGGAAGCTGTGTATTCGAACAACAGAATGGAGCGGTAAAATGCTGGCTGATATGAACGTTGAGTCAAATCGCCAACTACAATTTTCGTCAACTGATCTTGTTCGTTGTAAAAATATTCCCAACACGAAGCTGTGTCCTTCTTTGAAACAGTATCAATACGATAAACGCTTCCTGAAAATATAGAATCGGGGAGCGAATTCTTTCCATGCTTCGTAGAATAGAAATAGGTATTGTAGTATGCTCCACCTCGGCAATTATATGTTTGAGTAGTATATTCTTGGTAATTCCATTTTTTGGTTGAATCGATGTTAAAAATATTGAACCCTGACCAATATGGAAACATTCCCCAAGAAGCATTTCTTGCTGGGGTAAAAACTAGACCTTCAAGTTTTGGAACTTCTGGATCCTGTCCGTTATCCCAAAAAACGATCTCCTCTTTGTTATAGCTCTTTCGACAGCGTTTCTCTTTCCATTTTGGGAAGAACCATTTTGGTGGAGAATAGAAAAAAGTCAACGACATCGGCATCTCAGAAGAAAGGCAACTGAATCCATCACCATCCCATTGAATAAGTTCCACTTGACCATTCTCTGTTAGTTCTGTACTTATGGCCACTGGCTGCGCAGAGAGGCAAACAAATGGAAGCGTAAAAACCAGAACAAGGATAAGTCTTCGAATCATTGAAACAGCGTTTCTGCTAATTCATCAAACGGAAAAACAGCATTGTATTGTTTGTCCTGAATGCTTTCTGCTGTAATTTGAAGAAACAATGGCCTTCCATCAATTTCACTTACCGAGATGGTAATGTGCCCATACAATTGTTCTATTTTATCTGACTTTTGAATTGCAGAAAGACTTGGTTTTAGTATATGACGTTCAATTTGCTCTGAATGTCCCGCTCTCGCTATAATTTGTCGATCGCTTAATGATACAGTATATCCTATGCGCATAATTCGATCGCGAAAATAATCCTGTAAAAAAGGGAAAAGTGTATTTCCCATCGAGTCTGTGTAATGAAGAAGTACATGACGGGAAGGCCCATTCACAAATACATGCATGGGGACATCTCCAGAGATTCCCAATTTATTGAGCGTATAAGCTGTATAAAGATTTTTTAGAATCTCGTTTTGTCCGCCTTGTGACAACCAATTTTTAAACTGGGACTTGAATGTACGTGTTCGCACCAACATTTCCTGACGAACAGGCTCATGCTTCTCAGAAGCTACAAATACACGCTTTACAAATTGTGAAAGGTTTGCAAACATGGAATGACAACGTACGTCTGGAAAATTTAGTATTCCGAATTAACGGTCGGCAATATTCACATAGTTACGTTTTACAGCTCCTGTATAAATCTGACGTGGACGAGAAATTGGTTCTTTGTTACCTATCATTTCTTTCCACTGGGCAATCCAGCCAGGCAAACGACCAAGTGCAAACATTACGGTAAACATATCGGTTGGGATTCCCATAGCACGGTAGATGATGCCGGAGTAGAAATCGACATTAGGATAGAGTTTTCTTTCAACAAAATAAGGGTCGTTGAGAGCTGCAACTTCCAATTGCTTTGCAATATCGAGCATTGGATCGCTCTCCCCAAGTTTATTAAGCATCTTATCGCATGCATCTTTGATGATACTAGAACGCGGGTCAAAGTTTTTATAAACTCGGTGTCCAAAACCCATTAAACGGAATGGATCGTTTTTATCTTTTGCTTTGTCGATGAATTTTTGAACATCTCCACCATCTTTTAAAATTTGTTCAAGCATTTCAATTACTGCTTGATTTGCTCCACCGTGCAATGGTCCCCAAAGTGCACAAATACCGGCAGAAATGGATGCATATAAATTAGCTTGAGAAGAGCCCACCATCCGAACAGTTGATGTTGAACAGTTTTGTTCGTGATCAGCATGAAGAATTAGGAGTTTATCCAAGGCATTTACAATGACAGGGTCACACTCGTAATCTTCGGTAGGCATCGCAAACATCATGTGTAGAAAATTCTCTACATAACCCAAAGAATTTCTTGGATACATCACCGGATGTCCCACTGAATTCTTGTAAGCCCATGCGGCAATCGTACTAAATTTAGCCAATAATCGAATAACAGTAAGCTCGATGTCTTCCTTCGAACGCCCAGATTTTGGCTCAGGATAAAACGTAGAAAGAGAACAAATAATTGAAGCCACAACGCCCATTGGATGAGCTTTAGCGGGATACGCTTCATAAAAACGTTTCATGTCTTCATGAATAAGCGTATGTCGAGTTATGGCAGTTGAAAAACGTTCGAGTTCTTCTTTTTTTGGTAGTTCACCATGAATAAGCAAATATACCACTTCAATAAAAGTAGAACGTTCGGCTAATTGCTCAATAGGGTAACCTCGGTAGCGAAGTATGCCGGTTTCTCCATCTAAAAAAGTTATTTCACTGGTGGTAGCACCCGTATTTTTATACCCTGAATCGAGTGTGATGTATCCTGATTCAGCACGAAGGCTTTGAATATCGATGGCTTTTTCATCTTCCGAACCCTGAATAACAGGCAGTTCGAAGGTTTTTCCATCTAGCGTGATGCTTGCATTTTGACTCATTACAATTTAATTTTATAAAGGCTGCAAGTTAATAAACCGAATAATAGCTTGGTGATTTTCTTTAGAATAAATCGTTGGGCTCACGTACTTTTGTTTTTTGGAAATCTATTTGAAATATTCTTTCATTATGCGTCGAGTTTTCAGGCCTTTAACTTTACTCACTTTGGTGTTTACCTTATTGGTAATTTTAGCTGGATCGGTTGTTAGAACCACCGAGTCGGGCATGGGTTGTCCAGACTGGCCAAAATGTTTTGGGTATTACATACCGCCAACACATCCCGACCAAGTGAATTTTCATCCGAATCAATCCTACACAAAAGGAATGATGGTGATTGTAAATGATACTTTATGGCGAGCAACAGCACCTTTTAAAAGCGGAGATGTTTTCAGCCGAGAACAATGGGAGAAATATCCCAAGCATGATTACGCAGAATTTTATGTGCAAAAAACCTGGATCGAATACATTAATCGTTTGCTAGGTGCTTTGTTGGGAGTTTTAGTTTTTGGGTGTTTTGTTACCTCTTTCTTTCAAGCCAAACCCAAAAGGGCGCTCGTGTTATGGAGTTTTTCTTTGGTCGTATTAACCGGCTTTCAAGGTTGGTTGGGGGCCTTGGTGGTTTCATCGAATTTGGCTCCGGTAAAAATCACCATTCACATGTTTGCCGCTTTGCTGTTATTAGCAATTATACTGTGGGTTGAAGAGATTTCGAGTCGTTCTGAAAACAAAACTGCATTACCAAAATCTCAGGATGCACTTTTAAAACCGCTGGTTATTGTGGCTCTAATTTTTACACTTATTCAAGTTTATTTGGGGACGCAGGTTCGGGAATCCATCGATATGATTGCCGAAAGCTTGAATCATGAACAACGGAATTTGTGGATTGACATGCTTCCCTCAACATTTATTATTCATCGGGCCTTGTCATTGCTTGTTTTTGCGGTTAATGTTTTTGTGCTTATTCGGGCATACGATCAATCAAACAAAGCGATTCAAAAAATATCTTTATTGGCAGGTGTGTTAGTTTTCGCTGAAATCGCTGTGGGCTTTTTTTTTATGTTGTTTGATATGCCGATGTTTTTACAACCCTCACATTTGATTCTCGCTTGTTTATTGTTTGCCATTCAAACTAAGCTCTACTTTGTATTAATCAGAAAAAAATAGAACTCCAGAAGAATTATTTCCACTGAAGTGTTTGAATAAGATGTTCGATGTCGCTACGAATAAATGATGTTACCGGTTCGAGCGAATCGGCATTGGGAGCTGCATAAAAATACAAGGACCCTCTCAAAAAGTGTGATGCGCTGTCGCTTATGTGAAATTGAATGGATGACGCAGCATTTCCTCCAATTTCATAGATAATTCCAAAGACCTTTTTTTCAGGAATATTGACTGTATATTCTTCTATTTGACTTGCTTTTGCAGCATGTTTGTATGCTAAATTTCGCGAGTCTTCGAATAGTTGGTTGAGATCGTCGTGAACATCTTTGTAACTTAAATACACCGTAGCATGCTGATTTGGGAATGTCAAATTTGACCAGCATCGTTCTTTCTTTCGAGTGGTATCAATCTGCACTGACGCATATTTGGGAAACTCAAACCAATAAGGGCATTCTGACTCGAATTTCTGATACTCTTTTTCAGGCAAATCGATGCGGTAATATCCTCGAGGACGAGGCATTGTAATTTCTTCTTCGGAGCACGATGAAAAAAATGTTGCCAGTCCGATAAGAAAAATAATGCCTATTTTCATGAGTTTAAGAGATTTCGTGATAGGCGAAGATAAAGCAGGATTTTCAATTAATGATTTGATTGAAATGCAAATTCATTTATTGAATGTTATTCTCTTTCTAAATATCGTGTAATTAATCGCGGAAAAGCTTTTTTGTGCAAGTTTTCCACATCTGCGTTTTCTGAATTTATAAAAAATGATGTTGGCAGTTCATCAACTTTTATGTCTACAAAACGAGTGAATAGTTTTTGATGGCTAAGCACATGACGAATTTCATTCGAAATATGCAAAATTTTATAATTCTTAGTATTGAAAAAATGATGTGTTTGTTGAAAATCAATAGGAGTAAAATCAGGAGAGGGTAAATCTAATTCAATCAAAGGAAATTGGTATAAGCCTGCCCAAATATCGGAATCGGATCTTTTCTGAATGAGTGTTTGTCCAAGTTGATCTTCAAAAATTAAAAAGATAAAATAACGATTTCTAACTTTCGTTTTTTGAGATTTAACTGGAAGAGACTTAATTGTCTGGTTTTTATAAGCATAACATTGCTCTCGAAAAACACATTTTAAGCATTCTGGATTGGCTGGCTTACAAACCATTGCTCCAAATTCCATCATTGCTTGGTTGAAATCGCCGGGGTTTTGGGGGTTAAGAAGCGATTGTGCAAGCAACTTAAATTCCCTTTGTCCTTTCGAAGAATCAATTGGCGTATGAATATCAAAGATCCGAGAGAGGAAACGGTAAACATTTCCATCAACTACCGCTTCGGGAATGTTGAAAGCGAAAGAAGCTATGGCAGCGGCAGTGTATGGGCCAATTCCAGGGAGCGCAAGAATTTCTGAATACGTTGATGGGAAAACACCAAAGTATTGATCTCGAACTTGAATAGCCGTTGCATGAAGGTTTCGTGCTCTTGAGTAATATCCGAGACCTTGCCAAAGTCGAAGCACATCATCTTGAGATGCATTTGCCAAATCAAGAATTGTTGGATAGCTCTCCAAAAAAGCGAAATAATACTTCATTCCTTGTTCAACCCGTGTTTGTTGTAGAATGATTTCAGAGAGCCAGATTGCGTATGGGTTTTTGGTTTTTCTCCATGGTAACGCGCGGAAAGATGAGCTATACCATGCTAATAATTGTTCTGAAAAAACCATGTTTGCCTTATACATTGCAGCAATGATAATAATTTCAAGTATTGAAAAAAACTTTTTCGTTTGAAAATAAAACCACTATCTTTGCCACCCGTTTTTCAGAGACGTAAAACGTAGATTATCAAAAAACTAAATCAATCATAAATCCTTAAAAATTTGAACAGCCATGACCAAAGCTGAAATTGTTGCCGAGATTGCAGATAAAACAGGAATTGAAAAAGTAACCGTACAAGCTACTGTTGAAGCTTTTATGAAAACCGTTAAAACCAATTTATCTTCTGGAAAGAACGTTTATCTACGTGGATTCGGTAGCTTCATAGTAAAAAAACGTGCAACTAAAAAAGGCCGTAACATTTCCAAAAACACAACTATCATTATCCCTGAGCATTTTATCCCTTCTTTTAAGCCGGCTAAAACATTCAGCGATAAAGTAAAGAAGTCAGTTAAAGCCTGATAATTTATTGGGATGACACGCAATCAGATTCTTGTAATTTCAGGAACACTTCTCATAGGTGCTACAGTTTTTCTGTTACCCCGAGAAGGATATCGAAAAGAAGAATCAAAGTCACCCAATCTTGAAGTTGCTGCCAATGAACAGTTTCAAACACAGTTAGAAGCTGTTAAGAAAAGCAGTGATGCAAAAGCACTTGTTCGAATAGAGTTCTTTGAAGATCGCCTGAATAAGGTAAATGGAGCAGAAAAATTTGTCTGGTTCGATTCTCTAACTAGCGTTTGGGATAGTCAAATGCGACCCGGTATTGCTGCCGAATACGTTTTCCAAAAAGCCGAGCTTTCAAATAGCTTAGCTGATTGGCTCGTTGCAGGTAAACGCTATTTGGGACTTGCCCGCTTTTTTGAGGGGGAAGATAAAACTGCCTTTTCTCAACGAGCAATTTATTGTTTGGTTAAAGCCAATGAGCTTGATCCCAAGAGCAACGATGTTAAAACGCAGTTGGGAATTGCTTATGTTAGCGGAAGTCAAGAACCCATGAAAGGCATTATGTTGCTTCGAGAGGCGGTGAGCGCAGACTCTACCAATATTGAAGCGCAGCTTAATTTAGGGTTTTTCTCCATGCAGAGTGGGCAATACGACAAGGCAGTTTCTCGATTTGAGAAAGTACTTTCTTTACAACCCGATCTATATGAAGTTCAAATATATTTGAGCGATGCACTTGAGGCGAACGGCGATAAAAAAGAAGCTCTCCAGACTCTACAATCACTGAAAAAAAATAGTACGGATACCTTGCTGCTTAAAGAAGCAGAAATACGTATTCAACGAATTCAATAAGTTTAATCAATAAAAAAAATTATTATGCCAAGCGGTAAAAAAAGAAAACGTCATAAAATGGCTACTCACAAACGCAAAAAGCGTTTAAGGAAAAATCGTCATAAGAAGAAATAATTAACAAGTACCGATCGAAAAGAACATTGGGTTTAATCCTATGGATTTACCGTTCTTTTCTTTCATTGGTATTTTGTTCCTGTTTCAAACTCCGGATTAAATGACTCCAAGGGCCATTCTAAATGTGCCCTTTTTTGTCATTTGTATAAACTTCGCCGGAAAACTTAGAATACATACGTGAACAAAGAACTGATCATCAATGCCTCCGGCAATGAGATCGTCATTGCACAACTGGAAGATCGTCGATTAATAGAGTTAAACCGAGAAAAAAGCAATAGTAGCTTTGCCGTAGGTGATATCTATTTAGGACGAGTAAAGAAAATTATGCCCGGACTCAACGCTGCCTTTGTAGATGTTGGTTATGAGAAAGATGCGTTTCTGCATTATCTCGACTTAGGTCCGCAAGTTCAGTCGCTGATTAAATTCATGCGGCAAGGATTGGCAAACAAACTTCCAAGTTCATCGCTTGTCGATTTTAAAATGGAATCCGAAATCCATAAGGATGGAAAGATTGCCGATGTGCTTCAAAACAACAGCCCGATTCTGGTTCAGATTGCCAAAGAACCTATTTCCACAAAAGGCCCTCGCATAAGCTCTGAGCTTTCGCTGGCAGGAAGATATTTGGTACTCGTGCCTTTCAGCGATAAGGTTTCCATTTCGCAGAAAATCAAAGAATCGGAAGAACGAAATAGACTCAAGCGGCTCATCGTAAGCATCCGACCTGAAGGGTTTAGTGTTATCAT
>JBBALS010000033.1:4807-11658 GCA_040402915.1 Flavobacteriales bacterium | reverse complement strand
TTCTGCGAATATTGAAAAAGCATGGGACGAGAGAACTATTCCTGAGAAGAGAAACTTGATTGGACTTCTAATTGAGAGTGTTGTCGTTTATCCAGCCATAGTTAAAGGACGCAAATCATTCGATCCTGACCGAGTAAAAATCACTTTTATTTAAAAACTCTTTTGGTATCCACCAAGTTGAATTTTCTAAATCAGAGTCTGATTGAATTCCATTCACTTTCCCACCTAATCGTGAAGTCGCATCTATAACTTCTCGCAAAGTAAGACCACCGTCACTAAACAAAATTGTTGAGGTATCCAAAAGACCTAATGATTTTGCATACAGAGAAGCAAGCAAATCAAGTCCCAATATTCCAAGATCCACAACCCGCAGAATGCGGATCTGATATTCCCCCGCCTTTTTGCTTCCCATTCCCATTGGTAACGGCTTCAATAAATTTTGGATGACAAGAGGCAAATTAGTTTGTGAGTTAGCAATCACAATTTCTAATCTTTCGGCAACTATGGAACTGGCTTCATCACCCTGTGAACGCAATTGTTGTAAGAAAGATTGAGCCAGCATTGGCACTAAATGAGTAATAACCCAACCACTTGGATACAAAGATGTAGTTCGCAATTCCCGTATTTCGCGGGCTAATCCATCTTGCGCTTGCCACCTAAGTAAAAATTCACGATAGACCTCAGGCGAAATTTCTCCAGCTGCGAGTGCTCTCTCCCGAGCCGCCTCAATCACTTCAGGGCTAAGCACAAATTTCTTAGTCACTTGAACCCCGCTTCATGCCTCAATAGTCCCAGATATGCCCTCGGATGAGCCTAAAAAGAGCCTCAGAAATAACCTGAATGTTTTTTTGAGCAGTCTCGGCAAAGTAACAAGAACTATGACCGACCTGAAACCGCCTAAGTATGAGCCCTGCGTCAGACCTCTAGAAATAACCCGCACAACAACTTATCTCGCAACGGGAAAATCCTCCGTCTCTGTCTTTGATAAGAGGTGTGGAACCCGCAGGGCAGATAAGTGCGAGCCTTGTTCATTCGTTTGGAGAGACGATGCGTATCACGCACTCATGAACCCGTCCAAGGAGCATCAGGGAACGGTTACTTTCATAACTCTTACTGCCCCTGGATCGGAATTCTTCGGCAAAACCCATACTGCTCAATACGCGGGTTTAATGTCCGAGCGATGCTCTTGTCGTTCTTTCCATAAACCTGAAGATGAAGTTGTTGGATTGCCTATAAAGAGTGCGAAGGGCAAGGATTTTGAATATCGGAAAGTGGTTGAATTTAATCAAAAATCATCAAGACTTGTTACCGTCACTTTACAAAAAATTTATCGCCAACTAGGACAACTGAATGGAAAATCTGAAAAAGAAGTAAGACTTCCAACCGCGAGAGTTATGGAGTGGCAATCCCGTGGGGTCTTACATGCGCACATTCTCGTTAGAGGAAACATCCCTACATTCATTGTTGAAAATGCCGTCAACGGCTCCCCCAAGAACAAGCATCGCAGAAGAATTGACCCTGCCAATCACGCTGGTATGAGGTGGGGATCTCAGGTAAATGTGAGACATATAAATTCTGGTGATGAAAAGCAACTGGGAAGATTAGGCGGATATATGACCAAAGTGGTGGGTTATGCGCTTAAGGATGTAAATAGTCAAGACGCAATCAAGAATTTTGAGCGAAAGAAATTTACAAGAAAACTACGTTCATACACAAACGAAGTGGTTACATGTAATAAACCATGGTCAATTTGTTCGGCCAGTCCAACCGCGACAAATGAGCAGAGGATGAGCGACCTAACTCGCACGAATAAGCCTTATTGCGTTAAACACAGGCGAGCCTTCCACCAAATCGGATTTACTGGAAATGTATTGACCCTTAACCGCCTTTGGGGTTCATCCTTGAAGCAATCAAGGGAAGCAAGGATTTCCTTCATGAAAAGTCAGTTTTCGGGAGTGCGGGACGCCGTCAAGGCGTCACGCCTTGATACTGAAAAGAAAGCAATCACAGTTGTGGTCAAAAAGAAGGATTTAACCAAGATATTTCAGACCCTTGATAAAAAATATTCGCGCCGAACAGTTCTAAACGAAGGGTTATCTACCCGGATTAGAACATAAGGAGCAAAAAATGGAACTACCGATAGACGCAAGCAAGTTACAGATAATCGTGATTGGTGAAGTCATGCCAGTTTTCGTTTATGGCACTACTGAAAAAAAGAAAAACCTTGAAGGGCAAGATGTATTTAAAATCCCAGTCTTAATCCAAGGAAACAGTACTAGGCAGGATCCGACTACCACCATAACGGTAGCCGGAACTCTTCCCGCAATTCCAAAAGGTTCAAGAATTCAAGCTACTGACCTAACTCTACTTACTTGGTCTATGCGAGGCAGAGATGGCAATATGCGAAATGGAACGACTTTAAGAGCCAAATCAGTTTCACTCTTCCAAGGTAGGAACTAAATGTATATCCGTTGGAAGCTAGGAGTTATTTTTAACAAACTTAAATTGGAAGGTGTATCCATTCCTATCTTCCAACGGATACACAAGACTCCAAATAAGGGTTACTCAATACTTCTCAAATTTCACTTAGGAATGAGCCCGACTAGATTTCTGAAAAAAAAGGAATATATAGCAGTTGGATTGAAAGCATCAGACATTGAATTGGAGAGAATTAAGCCCAACATCTATCGTCTAAAAGTCCGTAAGGGCATCATGTCTGTATTGCCAGAGTACCCAAAGTAATGGATCCAAATTTTCTACCCAAGAGAATTAAATCCATTCCTTTCGGAATTGATCTTGATGGATATGAAGTGAGACTGCCACTATTTACCGAAGATGGAGGAACGGTCTCTCTAATAGGTGGCAACCCCGGACAAGGTAAAACATCTGCTCTTAAGGTCATTCTCTCGGGTTTGGTTGATTCAAATACAAGTATCTTTTGGTTTGATCCTAAAAATGGAGCCGATGCGAATCCCTATCGCTCCCGAGTAAATGTCATTGCCTCTCCGCTGGATCCTCAGCCATATATAGACACGCTAGCTTCTATAAGTAAATCAATAGCAAATAGAAATGCGATCGTTGGTCAAGGCGGGGATATTCAAATGTTCCCACCAATAGTTGTGATGGTAGATGAATGGGCTGTTTTGGGAAGCCTTGGGACAAAAGCACAGCAACAAGAATTCACTCAACAACTTAGGAGGCTTGTATCAACAGGTCGCTCAACAAATGTTTCTGTGGTTCTCTCAACCCAAAGACCAACAAGCGTGAGCATAGATGTGGCAACCAGAGAACTTAGTGGCAACAGAATCGCTTTTTTGGTTGGTGATGAACATGCCAGCGAAGCGATTCTCGGTATCAAGGGCGCTGAAAGCCAGATAAACCCACTTAAAAAAGGACAGGCAATTACATGGATAAATGGGGCTATTTCGAGAATTTCACTTTACAAAGTTCGAGAAGACTTGCCAAATTTATGCCAAGAGATCGCTGGGTTTAACCATACTTTGGATCAATTACTCGGTTTAGAAATAACCTACTCACTTGAAACCAGCACAATTCTTTAATATTGAATCCCTACTTTTTTGACTTCATCTGTCTGTCATAAGCCTTCCTTATGGCTGTAAGGATTTCACGCGAGTTTGTTTCATATTTAGCGAATTCAGCCAAATTACTTTCCTTTAGGTGGATCTGACCTTCACCTTCGTTTCCCCGATGCTGACCTCCTGAGTAGTACTTGTTAGAAGCAATTTCATCGGATGAGAGCACCCAGTACCGAATAACATCTCTCCAAACTCCGACCCACACAAAGACATCACAGCAAGCCGGCTTAACCTGTTGAAAATTCATATCAAAGCGTTGAGTGGATTCAGACGAAAGTGCCTTTACATATAGGGGCTCCTCGGAATCAAAATCAACAGCTCTTGATGCTTTAACTTCAATTTTAATTTTGTCGTCTAGCCAAAAATCGTATTCACCCGAGTAAGTTGAATCTAGCTTTTTTGTTGGTTTCGTTAATTCAGGACAAATACTCTTCAACTGTCCTTGCGCCCAAGATTCACCAAATCCTCTAGGTGCGCTAATTTCAAAAACATACAAGAACACATTTCGAGCTAAATACTCATCGCGGAGTTCGTGATAATCATCAAGACTGATTTTGTCGTAACCCATTAGAGAAGAAATCAAAAATTCATATTCATTAAACGGATATACAGATACTAAATCATCGAGGCGTTGGAGAATATCTGAGCTTTTTAATTGATCTAGTTCGGCAACTAACTCTAGTAACCTCGCCTTTAGTCTCTCCATCAAGCACCTATTTCCATTTCTATATGTGATATCTCGTCGTTGCTTAAATTGAATATCCGATATATCAATTGATTAATTGGCTTAATGTAATCGCTTTTACCACCGAGTATCTGGTTTACAAGTTCCAATATTTCTCTACTCTCAATATCAGTTAGAAGGGGAAACGGCATTTCCATGATGTGATTCTTTAAAACTTTGTAGGTTCCAAATTTTTTGACAAAGATATATTGAAATACATTAGAATTTAAAAACGCTAATGCCACTTTGATATCCATGTGCTTTAAGTTAGGAACCAAAACATTTGCGCTATTCAATGATATTGCTTGGCGGTCATCATAGGAAAAGACAAGATTTTTAGAAATAAACTTATAAAATAATTTTTCAGGTCTATTGAATATGTCGTTGCGGGGATATTGTTGAAAGAGTTTTGGATCAAAAAGGATCCAATTATTTGTTTGGCTGTATGTAAATGGCTTCACTTCCTTTCCAGTTAGGACAGGTCTCCAGCCATCTTGACTATCTCCGCTCACGAAATCTTTGTTATTGCCGGTAACAATTCCTAAACCCCATTCGCTATCGGAATCAATTTTCTCGTGTTCTCTCGTTAGCAATTTTGCTAATAATTTGGAATCAGTTGAAGAATTTGTGTATTCAAATATCAAGTTTTTGCTTGCTTTAAAAACATCCTGAGCTATGAAATGTGGTTCTTTGTCGCCTGCCAAAATAACTTTGGTTTCTTTCGTGCTTGTTTTTTCGTTTATATTAACTTGAACAATGTTAGACATTACTCCGGGAAATGGTCTTCCCAATTCAACAATCAGATCCAATGAATACTGACCAAGAACAATCTTTCTTATATCTTGGTGAACTGCGACCTTAAGGAACGACTCAGGGAGGATCAATGACATGGAGAAATTTCTCTGGGCGAGTTTTAAGCATTTTTCAATTATGAGAGAAAACATCTCTCCGCTCTTGGTCAAATATTGAGCTTCAATCTCTCTCTTTCGTCCACTTATCGCTCCATATGGCGGATTAGTGGCGATTAGAGAGAAGGTTCCCATTAAATCATTGGTTTCATTTTCTATAGCCCCATTAGCCAAATCAAAAATTGAGTCGGTTACGAGAATATTTAGAGTTGTATCCAGATATGAGTTAGTCCTTAATAAATTAAATCGCGATATTCTTACGGCAAGCGGATCAATATCAAAACCATAGATATCCTCTGTAGGCATCTTGAGTAACTTCTTCGCCTGAATAAGAAACTGACCGGTTCCACAGCATGGGTCGAGAAATTTTCCTGATTTATTGCTTAGGCTTTCGATTGAATCTATTACAATTTGTGTCGGTGTGTAATAACTTCCAAATTTAGATTTTTCACTTTCGTTTAGAAGCCCCTGATAAATCACTCCGAGCAGGTCTTCGTGTTCTGAACTAAAGTCCAAGGACAGAACGGCAGATTCAGTGAATATTTCCGTTTTACCAATTGCCAAAAACCAATCTTCAATTTCACCAAGGAGAGTTTTCCCGCAATTTTTGAAATTGGTCGGAGTCATAACTGATCCATCAAAATCTGTCATTCCTAGGTCATTCTTAATAACAAGCAGACAAGCTAAAAGTAATTTCTCTGAGTTCGATGTTTTGGCATCTCCCGTCGCCTTGAGGAACTCCACGGCTAAAAGCTGAGTAGCCTTGTCAGACAGATGAGAGATTGCCTGTTTTTCACTAAGGGATTGGCTTTTATTCGCCCTACTGGCCAATTTATTTATTTCACCGGTTGAAATCTTCTCCTTTACCCGAGCCACTTCATCGGCTTCAACCATAATTGGCTTAGTTTGACTGCCCTCCACGATTTCTAGGCGAATCCAATTACGAAGGGTCGCTTGAGACACTCCCAGCATGGCTGAAGCCTCTGAAAGGGGTAGTTTTACCGCGGTTCCCATGGTGGACATTTTAGGTCCTAGGACAGACAAATGCCCCGTCCCTCGTCTAATTAGATTGACTATCTTCATGACACAATTTTAACTTTTGCTCACGCAAATGTAATCGCACGCGAAACTGCCGCTGCTATTCGTGAAGGTCTGCCGACAGAAGCCATTGCCCGCATCGAGGAGAGCGCTATTGCGCACGCTGAATTTCATACACCGGCCCAGGTTGGCAACAAAGTACGCACAATGTTGGCACAAGTAGCGCCAAAAGAGTTTGAGGAAATTGTTGTTCGGGCACGCGAAACTCGCAAAGTTTCGATGTATCGCGAATCTGATGGAATGGCCACAGTTGTCGCAATCCTTCCCGCCGAAGATGCTCAAACTGTGATGTCAGCGATTGAGAATTTTGTCATCCGCGCTAATCGACGCGATGAAGAAGCCCGTAATCACGCTGCAAAAGCCGAAATAATCCGCGCTGCCTTCATTGGTCGCGCGCCCAGTACTTATGAAAACGCTAAACGAAAAAGCGGTGCTGGTGTTAGCGGTGCTGGTGTTAGCGGTGCTGGTGATGAGCAAATCAAAATGACACCTGAAGAAGAAGCTGCATTTAGCAATGAATATGCG
>JBBALS010000033.1:0-4707 GCA_040402915.1 Flavobacteriales bacterium | reverse complement strand
TGAGCAAATCAAAATGACACCTGAAGAAGAAGCTGCATTTAGCAATGAATATGCGCCAGATCTTCGAACTATGGATATGAAGCGCGCTGATGCGTTAAGTGAAATTGCTGGTATCGCAGTTTCGCTCTCTGCAGATGAAGCAAAATCACATCGTAGATCAGTATCTGTAAATGTAACTATTGATTTACCAACCTTGCTGGGGCTTAAAGAGAATCCAGGACAACTTGCCGGTTACGGAGTGTTACCTGCTCAGATAATGCGAGCGCTCGCCGGTGAAGGAAAATGGCGAAGATTTATTACCGATCCAAATACGGGGACACTTCTTGATTATGGGCGAGATAGCTACCAACCACCTCAAGATTTAGTTGATTACTTAATTGCGCGCGATCGCACCTGTCGGTTTCCTGGCTGTAGACAATCTGCAGCCCGCGCCGATATTGATCATGCTGAAGCTTGGGAAGATGGCGGTGAAACTTCCGCAGCAAACCTCGGCGCACTCTGCCGTCGACATCACCGTATGAAAACTCATGGTGGTTGGAAGCTAACCAGTAATGAAGATGGCTCCTGCAATTGGGAATCCCCCGACGGTCACCGATACTTCGTGCCCGCTCGTCCAGTACTAGATGCGGTTTAGCAGCTACCGATCTAGATAAGGTTCCGCTAGTCCGGTACTAGATGCGGTTTAACGGCTTCCAATTTTAGGTAAGTTGCACAAAGCAAGTACTAGATGCGTTTTAGCAGCTGCCAATCTTTAGAAAATCGCGAACTGCAAATGAAGGTACTGAAGTCTTATTGCCGATAGTTGAATAGCTGATTGCGCCAGATACGTTTACTTTCGCAATAAAGGCATCATCTTCCTTTAACTTAAGCAGGCTCTTGGCATTTCCAGCGAACATTGAATTTACGCCACTTAACCATGATGCTGATGGGGTTCTTGAAGCATAGGCACGGAACTTTGAGCCGCCAGTGTTGGCATCGAACTGAGCGACGCATACAAAGATTATGAAATTCTTACCTTTTACTTGAGCTGGCGAGCGAGTCAAGGTGTTCCATTGGAGTTCAGTTGGCTCCGAGAAGTTAACTGCTTTCGCACCCGATGGGCATTTGCCAGTCTTAGCAACTGAATAAGTAGATCCTTTAGCGCAAACAACTCCCTGTGCATTTAGGGCGGTTAAGTGCTTAACGGCTGGGTTTTCAATCTTGACCGGGATAACTGATTCAAGCGAAGGCTTTCCCGTGGATGAAGAGAACTTGATAGTGGCTTTCAGAGTAAATGGACCCACGGCTTTTGCGATCGTAAAGTCACAAAGTGAAATTGAACCAGTTTGGGTTGCCGTTTCTGAAACGAAATCGAAATCACTTGCCAATGATTTGCCTGATCCATCCAAAAGAGAGAAATCAAGGCTAGAAATTTCATCATAAGGGTCATTTACTGAGTACTGATACTCAAATGGAGTACAAGACTTTGGATAAGGAATTTCAGTGACTGCAAAGTCAGTCTTCATGGTTATGTAGTCGGCAAAAGTAGTTGGCCGCTTAGGAAAGTTGTTACTTGGTAGTTTCGTGATTGTACTTAAATCAGATTTACCAGTTGAATCATTGAAATTAAGAATGGTTACCAATGTATATGGACCTACCGAATCCTTTAAATCATAGGCGCAGACATTAAATTCGCTTTTCTGAATTTCTGGATCTCTAGAAGTTGCATAATCACTCTCTAAAGTTTTGCCGGCTGAATCATTTAATTTGAAATCAACTTGTGATAATTCGGAAAAAGGATCGCTAATTGAATATTTAAATTCGTAAGGTGCACAATCCTTGGGGAAAGGAAGTTCTTGCTTAGTTAAATCAGCAGAAAACTTTATGTAATCTGTAAAAGCCGTTGGACGTTTAGGAAATGAAGTAGTTGGAACTGAGAAGGTTAGATTTAAATTTGTCTGCTTTGAGCCATATCCGCGTTTAATTTCGACTGTGGCAGTAAATGAGCTCGTTGTCTCTACTTTGCTGAAATCTGATGCGCTTACGTACATTGTGAAGTCTAGTTTTGGATCCTTGGCCATAGATGCATAATCAAAAGCAGAGCCAATCTCTTTGCCTTTAGAATCCTTTAACTTAAGGGTTACAGAATCAAAGTCATCTAAGAAGTTTGGAGAGTTCGGAGTAAGTACAAACTTCCAAGAACTAGTTGTGAAGTTCAAATCAGGCACGGTAAGAGTCCAGCCATTGCTAGTCATATTCACTGGCGCTGCATTAGCTGCAGTCATGCCAACGCTTGTAACGCTAAGGGCAGTTATGCCCAAAGCACCAGCGCCGACGGCGACAACACTGAGCGAAATAGACATTGCAAATGCGATTGCGCTGGACAAGATCTTCTTAGCCGTTGATTTGATCATGGACAAATAGTAATTGGGGAATCCCTATATTGCCCATCGAGGAAAGGCCTCGTTCCACTAACGTAAGCACATGATCTGGTGGCCAAGCGAAGTTCCGACAATTCAACACGGGCAATTCACCCTGCGCCCGTTGTCCGAAGCAGACATCGATGCGGTTTATCAATCGTGCCAAGACCCGCTTATTCCACGATTCACAACAGTGCCTTCGCCTTATTCCGTAGAGTTGGCTCAATCTTTTGTGCGCACAAGAGCGCCGCAACTTTTTGAAGAGCACAAGGCAATTCAATGGATAATGACTGTTTCTAAAGATGTCAGCCAAGATGCCTTCAAGGTAGATGGCAAAACTTTTATCGGACCGTTTTCAATTCATGCAGTTGAAGAAAACAACCACATCGGTGAAATTGGCTACTGGCTAAACAAAGATGTGCGCGGCCATGGCTATGGCTCAATTGGTAGCAAGATGGTTACTAACTACGCTTTCCAAACTCTAGGACTTCGTCGCCTTGCCGGCATAGTTGATAATGACAATGAAGCTTCAAAGAAAGTATTGCTGGGCGCTGGTTATGCCCATGAAGGCTTGATGAAGTCGCGAGTTACGCGCGCCGATGGCGGCCAAATTGATATGGATTTATTTGCTGCAACTTCAGATACTTGGGCTAGCCTCTAACCATGGAATCACTTGCAATACTCGTCTTAATTATTCTTGTTATCTCGACGTTTAGTGGGCCAATAGCGTTATTTCTCACCTGGTTGCCGGTACTCAATCGTGAGAGCACAAGTAACCCGGTTCGCTTGATTCGTAGAATCTTTGTAACATTTTTAGCGGTAATCGGAAGTTTTGTTTCATTTAACTTATTTATTTCAAGTGCGGGCTTTGCCCCTACATTGTTGGCTTTTATTGGATCACTAACCGCATTCTTTGCAGTAAAGCGCGAATATTTTCCAAATGGATTTGGATTTAAATTCGGTGGTGGTGCTGACCGCCGTAATGGTCCGGGTGGACAGCACTAGATTATTTCTGCACTGTTGAACTATTTTTTGCAACGCTAAATAAGACATGGTGGAGGTTTGCGCTGAAGCGCTAAACCACCACGCCTCACTCGGCTATATACAAATGTAAACACTTGTATACGCCTCGTTCATATCTTTAACTCTAAGTGGAGGTGCCGGGAATCGAACCCGGGTCCTTCGGTACTGACATAGGGCTTCTACGGGCGTAGTGCGCTTATCGTTTTCTCAGTTCCGGATCTCTTACACACAAGTATCCGACAAACTCATTTGCGAAACTGTTCTCTGAAGTCGTTCGCAAAGCCAACTTCATGAAAAGCCTTCTGTCGGCGTTAGGTCCCAGTCCGAAGGCGGAGCGCTGGGTTAACGGATTACAGAGCTAGCTTAGGCAGCTAGGGTGTAATCAGCGGCAGTTGTACTGGCGCTTGATTTTTTGCACAGGTTATTGGTTTACGAGATCATCCTGGCTTCCTCGGCCCGCTTCCCCTATCCCAACATCCAAAGTCGAGACCGTTCACCCCCAAGGGTGTGGAAGCTAAATTGCTTCGCTATTTAGTTGTTTTATCAGGGGTCGATTATTAGCGGAAAATATTTCCGCCAACGAACCAACACTTGATGGCTTAAGTGTAAGGCAGAGATATGAGAAGAATCTAATCCGTTTAAGTTTACGCTCGGACTAGTCGTCGTATTTGCTTGAACGCCCACTCTTGCCACTGTTGCGACGCGATATTTCACGCTCAATTTCGCGACCTGCTTGTTGCTCCATCAGAGCTTCGCGTTTGTCGTGTGCTTTCTTTCCTCGCGCAACAGCTAACTCGATCTTTGCTTTGCCATCTTTGAAATAAAGCGAAAGTGGAACCAAAGTAAGCCCACCAGTTTTCACCTTTGCATGAAGACGCTTGATCTCATCTTTATGAACCAGCAACTTACGGTTTCGCCGTGGAGTGTGGTTAGTCCATGTGCCTTCGGTGTATTCAGGAATGTGCACGCCATGTAACCAAAGTTCACCATCTTCGATCATGGCAAAACCATCAACTAATGAAGCGCGACCAGCACGTAGTGATTTAACTTCAGTGCCAGTTAGAACTAATCCGCACTCGAAAATATCTTCGATTGAATAATCGTGGCGCGCTTTTTTATTTTGCGCAATTAACTTCTTGCCAACTTCTTTTACCACGATGCACCGCTTAAATACATACTTTTTGTTTTATGGATGAGGACAGATAATTCAGAGTCTGCCGACAAGTAACAGAACTCCTCCGTATTCACCACAATGCACCGCCGATATTAGGCGTTAGACCTTGAG
>JBBALS010000032.1:7761-11717 GCA_040402915.1 Flavobacteriales bacterium | reverse complement strand
CTATACAACACCTTCTTCAATAAACGATGTAGTTTGGTTAAATAAATCAAATACCACTTCACACTTTTTAAACGTGGATTTAGAAGGTTCTGCAAGTAATAAAGGTGCAATTGGAGCTCGTGCTATGATTTATGGTAGTTGGGGAGTTCAGATGCGTGAAGTAAAAGCTGGAGAAAGTTATGGCACAGTTAATTCTTCGATATTGCACTTTGGAATTGGTTCTTCTACTGAAATTGACTCCGTTGTTATTAAATGGCCATCTGGTGCAAGACAAGTTATTGATTCTCCTCAAATTGATCAATTTGTTTCAGTAATTGAAAGTACATGTATTGCCCCTGAAGCAATTATTACTTCTCCAACTTCTTTGGTTTTATGCCAAGGACAAACTCTTCAATTGAATGCACCTCAAGGGTATCAGTATTTATGGTCAAGCGGGCAAACGACACAAACCATTCAGGTTTCAACGATGGGAGAATACAATGTGCGCGTTTCTCCAATTGGGAATACAGCATGTTCTTCGATTTCAAAAACCATTACCGTTTCTCTTTCACCTGATGAAACTCCGAGTATTGCTGCTATTGGCGAAACAACATTCTGTAATGGTGGTTCAGTAGTAATTTCTGCACCAACTGGTTTGAATGGTTATGCTTGGAGCAATGGAGCAACAAGTTCAAATTCAATTACTGTTGATCAATCAGGTTCATACTCACTTTCAATTCAAGGAGCTTGTGCTACTTTTTCATCTTCTTCGATTGATGTGGTTGAATTAACACCAACAATTCCTACTGCAGATGATGTATTTCTTTCAACCCCAGGAACTGCTTCTTTAGTTGCAGTTGGAGATAGCATTCAGTGGTACGATGCTCCAGGTGGAAATTTACTTGGAACAGGAAGCACTTTTGGAACTCCAGTTATATCTTCAAATACTACGTATTATGCAGTAAATGTTAATGCTTATGGTGGTGGACTTTCAAATGGTGGATTGGTCGCTCCACTAACTACCAATCAATTTGGAGCAACTACAACCAATTCTAAAGTTTATTTCAATGTAAATACACCCTGTACATTACGTTCTTTCACCGTGTATACCGACACTCCAGGTGCTAGAAAGTTTGATATGTTTTCGGCTAGTGGTACATTGTTAAATACAGTTACTTCAACCTTGGTTAGTGGAGCAAATAACATAATTCTCAACTTTAACCTTGCTGTTGGAACTGGGTATTATTTAGTGACCGATGCTGCTTTTAATCAAACATTACTTGGACAAAACAGCCCACGTTTACAACGTGAAAATAGTGGTACACTTGTAGCTTATCCTTATTTAATTGGTGATGTAGTCTCCATTACAAGCAATCAATACGGAAATCAGTATTATTTCTATTACTACAATATTCAAGTGGAAGAAGCTCCTATTTATTGTTCAAGCGATGTTCGTGCTGTAAATGTGGTTGTAGATAATTCAACATCTATCTCTGATAACATGAATGCATTTGTTGGTATTTATCCAAATCCAGCTGATAAATTTATAAGTGTTACAACCGAATTCGCTAACAACAACTTAACATTGATGGATGCTGCAGGTCGTATCATTAAGAATCAAACCATTTCGCAATCTGGAACATTCGGAATCGACGAAGTTCCTGCAGGAATTTATTTGCTTCGCGTTGCTAATGAAAAATCAAACTCTGTTCATCGCCTTGTCATCCAATAAAAAATTAGTAAAATTTTAAAAGAGCCGCCTTGGATGTAAAATCTGGGGCGGCTTTTTTAATGATATATATCATGTGAAAGACTAAGGCACATCATATTTTATTCTTCGAAATAGAGAAACCTTTGAAAACTAGAGGTTTTATCTATGGATCATTTTGAACATATTAATTTTAATGCCATTCGGGAGGCCGATTTACTCGATTTCATTGAAGGACGACATCACGCTTTTTCGAAGGCGAAAATCAATTTAAAGATTCGTTTTAAAGCGAATTGAATCCACCATAAAATATTGGGTTCTACGATTTAACTTTGGCCAACTTGCTATGTTTTGCGCCATACAAAAGATAAACAACTAAACCAATGAGCAGCCAAACACCAAACCAAATCCAGTTCGATGCAGCCATTCCCGTTAATAAATAGGTACACGAAAGCACACCTAAAACCGGAATGAGTGATAGATTTCGCAAGAAGGTCATTGCGGAAAGCACCAAACACAAAGTGAAAAACACCAACATGGGAATTGTATTTGCTGCATTTTCACCTGTTATGTTAAATTGATGTGAAAGAAAATCGGGGGCCCATTTAAATAATGCAATAGCAGAAAATAAAACCATCAATGGAACAATCCACTTTCCATTGATGTATGGCAAGCGAAATGTTTTCTGTGTTTGAACCATGTTGGGGTCTTTGGGAGGCAACATCAATACACCACCACAAACCAATAAAAAGGCGAACAGTGTTCCAATGGAGGTGAAATCGAGCACGAATTGCTCGTCCGTAAAGAAGATTGGGATACCAACTACCAAACCCGTAATGATGGAGGAAAATCCAGGAGTTTTGTATTTAGGATGGATTTTCGAGAAACGCTTAGGTAGTAATCCATCGCGACTCATACTCATCCAAATACGCGGTTGACCAAGTTGGAAAACAAGTAATACGCTCGTCATTGCAACAACCGCCGCCACCGAAACAACATACAACATCCATTTAACGCCTTTAATTTTAAAGACTTCGGCCAATGGATCACTCACACCTAACTGACTATAACCAACCATTCCAGTGAGAACCAAAGCCAAAAGAATATAAACAACCGTACATATTAAAAGGGAATAGATCATCCCTTTAGGTAAATCGCGTTGTGGATTTTTCGCTTCCTCGGCCAAAGTAGAAACTGCATCAAACCCAATATATGCAAAGAAAACAGCTGCAGCACCTCCCATCACCCCCGAAAATCCATTCGGCATAAAAGGCGTCCAATTATCGATATCTACAAAAAATGCCCCGGCAATAATCACAAGCAACACAATGGCCAATTTGAGATATACCATGGCATTGGTAGCACGGCGCGTTTCATTTACCCCAATATAGACCAAGGCAGTAATAAACACATTTATAAGAACGGCGGGTAAGTCGAAAATTATTCTTAGGCCAGCAATTTGGGGTGCATTCATCCAAGCATTCATTCCTTCCCCTATTTTATTAGTTGCAAATGCCGATGAAGCTGCCGTATAATTAATGGTGAGCCATTCGGGCAAATGAACCCCTATTCCGTCGAGCAAATTGGTAAAATAACCACTCCAAGAAAAGGCAACGTAGATGTTTCCAATAGAATATTCCATGAGAAGCGCCCAGCCAATAATCCATGCGAAAACTTCTCCAAACGAAACGTATGCATATGTATATGCACTTCCAGCAACGGGAACACGGGATGCAAATTCGGCATAACATAATGCCGTAAAACCACAGGCAACAGCGCAAATAATAAAAAGAATAACAACGCCAGGGCCGCCTGAAAAACACGCTTGACCCAAACTACTAAAGCTACCAGCTCCAATAATTGCGGCAATTCCCATAAAGGTCAAATCGCGTAAACCCAAATTGCGAACAAGCGAGGGTCCCGATTCATTCGTTGAATCTCCTACAATAGTATGTATAGACTTTTTTCTGAAAATACTTGATGAATTCATGAATTCAATATTATCGATTTTAGCGTTTTAGATTGCAGTCCAAATGAAGACATTTCATTTCTTTTTAACTAATTTTTGATTAACGCTGAATATTCGAATGATACTCATTCAATATTGCTATTTTTGCAAAGTTACGAATTTGGGGAATTAGCTCTCCCGATAGTTATCGGGATGGCTAGAGTGTCCCGATGAAAATCGGGAAGGCGACCTTTGAAATTGAAATATTGGGGAATTAGCTCTCCCGATAGTTATCGGGATGGCTAGAGTGTCCCGATGAAA
>JBBALS010000032.1:0-7661 GCA_040402915.1 Flavobacteriales bacterium | reverse complement strand
ATCGGGAAGGCGACCATTGTAGTTGAAATATTGGGGAATTAGCTCATTTGGCTAGAGCGCTTGCCTGGCAGGCAAGAGGTGACCGGTTCGAATCCGGTATTCTCCACAAGTTTTTATCCGGTTCGTTCCGATAGCTATCGGAACCGGTCTTCTCCACCAATAAAATTAGGAGTTGCAGTAATGCTCCCCTTTTTTATTTATTGAATTGTAACACATTTGTAACACAAATCTCTGCTTAGCAGTAAAAACAAAAATGCCATCTATTCAGATGGCATTTTTGTTTTTTATTTTATTGATGGAGTTCGTTGCTGTCTATTTTACAACCGCAAAACGATGACTTACTTGTTTATCATTTTGAATTTGTTGAAGAAAATAAACTCCTGATTGGAGTTCCGTATTAGGAATTAATTCAGCAGAATTAGACCCTTTATTAATTGAGATTTCCTGACCAGAAATAGAAAACAATTTATAGCTAGAAACTTTTTCAGGATCTTGATTTTTAACGTGAATCGCATTTTGTGAATACCACACTAGCGTTTCTTCATCACTAATATTTGTAAAACCAGCAGGGTTTTCATTAATCCAATTGACAATGGCTGGATCTCCTGGAGCAACAGGACTATCATAATATCCAGCCCAATTTCCTTCCGCATCAATTAAAAACTTGTTGAAGTTCCAAGTAACAGCTGCGTCAGATACACCATTTAAATTGCCTCGTTGAAGCCATTTGTATACAGCAGAAGTATCGCCCGTTTTTATTGAAATGCGGGACATCATCTGAAATGTTACATTGTAATTACCTGTACAAAAATCCAAAATAGTAGAATCTGAACCAGGATCTTGAGCTCCGAAATCGTTGCATGGGAAACCAATAATTTCAAATCCTGTACCTCCATATTGAAGATACAATGCTTCCAAATCATTGAATTGATGAGTATATCCACAATAGCTTGCTGTGTTAACAACCAAAAGTTTTTTCCCTGAATATTGAGAAAGTGAGATAGTGTCTCCAGCAATTGTGACAGCTTCCATATCATGAAAACTCATCAGTTGTTGAGACATTCCTTGATTGGAAATGAAAAAAATAATGAGCGCAGGAAGGATTCGTTTCATGGGTTTTAATTTATTGTGTAAATGTAAAGCTTATATTACTATTCAAGTGAAGAATTGGAAAACAAAAAGGCCCCAACATTTGAATAATGCTAGGGCCAAATAATTTGCTCAGATTCTTATTTATTTACTATAGAAATGGGATTTGCGAGATTTGAGTAACTCTTTAAATCCATTTTAATTGATCCAACAAGAACATTCGCTTGGAGTCTAACCGGAATTCGATTTATATCATCACTCACCCAAAGTGTTAAATCGTCCTCTTCTTTAAAGACCCGTCCTTGTTGAATTAGTGGATGTATTTTGATGCATCGTATTTTACCAGCTCTTGTGCTAATAACCTCTCTTCCTACAAGCTTTATTTTCAATGGGAAAAGCTCCTCGTCAAAAAATGTTTGAATGGTAATAATATCGCCAATTTTCACCCCATCTAAATTTAAATTTCTAGCGTAATAAAATGCAGATAAGATATCGTGTGTTTCATTAGGAATTGTAAATACTTTTCCGGGTGTACTTCTTGGTTCATCTGTCCCAGTGCGTTTAACATTGACTGATTTTGCAGTTTGATTAAAGCGATAATCTTGATTGATAATAAATCCGCCTTCGTTCACTCTCCGCATGAAAAACTTTGGCAATAATGTTTGCTCATCAATATATGAGTCATAACGATCGCGAACTTTGAAAAACCAATCAAATGCATTTTTTGAATTTCCTGTTCCAACGACATGATAACAGGGTGAATTATTAAACTTGATACTATCTTGAGCAATAGTAACAGTTGCTTCGCCTGCATCAATTAAACCATAATGTACTCGATAGGTAAGGACCTCGCCGCGTTTAAAGGCTTTATTCGGATTGTGGGGTTGTGAAGATAGATTTCCAAAAATGAAAATGCTCAAAACATACATGCAAACTTTCATAACCAAGGATTTTCACTTGGCAGGCAAAGGTTGTGCCATCAAATCAATTGTTATGTTTGCCTCAAACTCTTTGGCAAAAAGACCAGAGAACAAATGCTTTACATCTTCCATAGTAATGTTTGCATCATTTGCCTCAATGGATAAATTGGTCACCGACTTATCTTCAATACCACATGGAATAATATGATTGAAAAACGAGAGCTCATTGGAGACATTCAATGCAATTCCATGCATGGTTACCCATCGGCTACATTTCACGCCCATTGCACAAATTTTACGAGCTTTTTCAGTATTTGCATCAATCCAAACACCAGTAAAACCCGGGGTTCTACCTGCCTCAACATTGTATTGCTGAAGTAATTGAATTACTATTTCCTCTAATTTTCTCAAATACAGATGAATATCTGTGAAGAAATTTTCAAGGTCTAATAATGGATACACAACCAATTGTCCTGGACCATGATGCGTAATGTCGCCGCCTCGATTTATCTTATAGAATTGAGCCCCAAGTTGATTGAGTTGATCATTGTCAATCAATAAATTATCTTCAGATCCACTTTTACCTAATGTGTAAACTGGAGGGTGCTCGCAGAAAATTAAATAATTAGGCACTGAAGTTTGCTCCAAATTTTTTCGATTGTTTAACTTAATAGCAACAATCTCTGCAAATAATTTTTCTTGATAATCCCAAGCTTCTTTGAAATCAATCAATCCCAACTCAATTAACTGAATGTTACGATTGGGTGCTTCGTAGGTCATTGCAAGTTGGCCAATTCGTTTTTTAAGCGATTGATTACGTTAATTTCAATTGCATCTACATTACGTTCGACGGATGCAAACCACGAAATCCAATCACCCAAATTGATCCACCAAATCATGCGTTGAATTGGGGTATCTCCTTTGGAATTTAGAACGATTGTTTTACCTGCAAAACCAAAGATAATATCCTTGCAAATGTCCATGCGTTTTGCTGTACGATAATATTCATCGGCATTGCGCATAAAAATTGCGGCAATTTGTGGTGATTTTTCAACCCAACCAACTAATTCATTGTGATTCATTTCGGGCATAACATGGTGCCAACATAGCATTTTCGAATTTTCATTCAATTGTTGACGAAAACGAACTGCAACACCTTCATAACCTACGCTTGTGTATAAAACCGGAATACTAAAAGCAATTGCTTTTGCAATAGATTCAGACTCTTGTAGTATTCGGGCATGATGAAGTTCTATGAGATCAATCCCTAGTTTAATTTCGTTTAGTAAGCCATTGGCAATACCATAATATTCAATGATTCCACATAATTGTGTTAGCGATAAACCAAGACATGAACGAGGAGGATTGCCTCCAGGAATTAGAATAACATCTAAATTATGCTCCTTTGCTATTAATAAAACCTCTCCTCCAGTGGTTATACAAACAATCATGGCTTTTTGATTGATTGCCGCTTGCATTGCTTGTAGAGTTTCTTCTGTATTGCCCGAATAAGAAGAAATAATTACTAAAGTATCTTGATTTACCCAAGCAGGTATTGCATAATCTTTCGAAACTGAAATTGGAACTGAAGCAGATCCCGAACATATTTCAGATACAATACTTCCTCCTATACCTGATCCACCCAAACCACTAATTAACACATTGCTAATTTTTCTTGGCAGAGGTTTTAATTGCACTTTCTTAAAAATTTCAAGAGCATCTCGCACTTGCTGAGGAAATCCTTCAATTAACTCTCTCATCATTATCTAAACATAAAGATTGCTAAAATACACCCAATTCATCAATCAAAACACGAAAAACAATTACAGATAATTGAAACTTTTCACATGCACATTGTTAACTTCCTACATTTTACAAAATGCAAAAAATTCTAACGATTCATTTACATTCCTAATTTGAATTTTATAAGAGATTATTTTTTGACGATAAATATGTATTGCATTCATTATCAAATGAATTGAACTTTGTCGAACGATATTTGCAAATTCATGATTAAAAATTTTTACTTGTTGGTTCTTTTTCTACATTTGCAGCGCGAATAAAGACCCCTTCATTCATGGCAAAAAGCTATTCATTTTCTTTGAGTTTTCATATGCTTCGCATTGCTATTTTTATCGTTTGCTTGCTTTCATTCAATTCAGTTAGCGCGGGCCATGGAGCGACGCAAACCGATTCGGGAATGGTTCATCAACATGATGCTGTTATTTCAAATAAAAGTATAGAAGGAACTGAATCTCATCAGCATGAATTAAAATCTGCTTTCGATCCAGGGTCTATGATTTTAGAGCATATAAGCGATGCTCATGATTGGCATCTTTGGGGACATACTCATATTCCTCTACCTATCATTCTTTATACTGAAAAGGGAATTGATGTTTTTTCATCCTCTCATTTTCGTGCCCATGGTTCTCATGGCCTATCTGATTATTCTGGAAATCATAATACATATAGATTAAGTCATGATGAAGAGATTGCTATCGTTGATAGTAATGGTGATATCAATGAACAGGCTACAAGTAATATGCTTGATCTTTCCATTACAAAAAACGTTTTGACTTTGTTTATTGTTTTTGGATTGATGTTGTTTATATTCATCTCTGTAGCACAATCGTATAAGAAAAGAATCGGGCAATCTCCTAAAGGACTTCAAAGTTTTATCGAACCAATTATAATTTTTGTAAGAGACGATATTGCCAAACCGAGTATTGGTAAAAAGCACGAGAAGTTCATGCCTTATTTGTTGACAGTATTTTTCTTCATTTGGATTGCTAACCTTTTGGGGTTAATCCCTGTACTTCCAGGTGGTGCAAACATGACAGGAAACATTGCAATAACATTAACTCTTGCTGTCTTTAGTTTTATTATCACAACCATTAATGGTAATAAACATTATTGGGGACATATTTTTGCGATGCCCGGTGTTCCAACTTGGGTATTGTTTTTACTAACTCCTATCGAAATTCTAGGTGTTTTTCTTCGTCCCTTTGTTTTAATGATTCGACTTTTCGCGAATATTACGGCTGGGCATATTATCGCTTTGGCATTTTTTAGTCTTATTTTCATTTTTGGAAATGGAGGAGAATCAGTAGGTGCAGGTGTTGGTGTTGGTGTTGCTAGCTGGCTATTCACCGTGTTTATGATGTTCCTTGAATTGTTAGTGGCTTTCCTTCAAGCTTATGTTTTCACATTACTATCTGCTATTTATTTTGGATCTGCAGTAGAAGAAGGGCGTCATCATGAGGAACATGAAATCGAACATGCTCATTAAATTTTGAATTTTTTTAATCTCTATATAAATCAATAATTATGAACGCAATTCTTCTTGAAGCTGGAAACCTTGGTCTTGGTTACGGTGTTGCTGCTCTAGGTGCTGGTGTTGCCGCTCTAGGTGCTGGTGTTGGTATTGGCCGCATTGGCGGAAGTGCATTGGAATCAATCGCTCGTCAGCCAGAAGCTGCAGGTGATATCCGTGCAAACATGATTCTTACAGCTGCTCTAGTTGAAGGTGCTGCCTTCTTCGCGATGGTTGTTGGTCTTCTTGTGACTTTTAAAGCATAAGGAGTACTAGAAAAATTAACCTGTCGGAATACGGTTGGTATTTCGGCAGGTTTTTAAAAAATAAAATTCACACACTATATAAATAGTATATGAAATTAGTCACCCCCGATTTTGGCTTGGTCATTTGGATGACCTTGACTTTCTTGACGGTGCTTTTCCTGCTAAGTAAATTTGCATGGAAGCCGATTTTGAAAATGATTAGCGAGCGTGAAAAAACGATCGAAGATGCTCTGCTAAGTGCTGAAAAAGCAAAAAATGAAATGGCTCGACTTACTGCAAGTAACGAAGCATTATTACGCGAGGCACAAGCAGAGCGTGATACTATGTTAAAAGCAGCACGAGAAACCAAAGACCAGATTATTAATGAAGCGCGCTCTAGAGCAACTATTGAAGCGGAACGTTTAATTGCAATGGCTCGTGAATCTATCAACAATGAAAAAATGGCCGCAGTTACTGAATTGAAAAATCAGGTGGCTCATTTGTCATTATTGGTTGCTGAAAAATTGGTAAAGGAGCAGCTTTCGACAAACGAAAAGCAAATGGAATTAGCAAATACATTGATTTCCGAATTGAAATTGAATTAATTCTATTATGCAGAACACAAAAGCAGGTATCCGTTATGCAAAGTCGCTTTTCAAACTTGCTGTAGAACGCAATGAGATTGAGGTAGTGAATGCTGACATGACCCTCGTTAACAAGACAATTAGTGAGAATCCAGATTTGAGATCAATGCTTAAAAGTCCAATAATTAAATCGGACAAGAAGGCATCCATTATCAAGGCTATTTTTTCATCAAATATTGGGATTACCACATCTGCATTTCTTGAGTTAATCATCAAGAAACGTCGAGAGATTTATTTAGAGCAGATTGCACGTCAGTTTGTTATACTTTACCTCGAGAATAATGGTATTGAAGAAGCTTTATTAACTACCGCATTTAAAATTGATGATGCATTTAGAAGCAAAATCATTGATGTTGTATCAAAGCACTGTAAAAATGATAAGGTTGTTCTTGAAGAACGGATTGATCCATCAATTATTGGTGGATTTGTTCTTCGTTTTGGCGACAATCAAATTGATACAAGTGTTGAGCGTGAGATTGAACTCTTACGACGTGAATTTGAGAAAAACTTATACGTAAAAGATTATTGAAAACCGTGGCGAAAGTCACACCATCATTAAACAAACAATGGCTGAAATCAAACCCGCAGAAGTATCTGCCATCCTGAAACAACAGCTGTCTGGTTTAACAACCGACGCGCAACTCGAAGAAGTGGGATCTGTTCTCCAAGTTGGAGATGGTATTGCCCGCATTTACGGACTAAACAACGTTCAAGCCGGCGAGCTTGTTGAATTCCCAAGTGGACTTCAAGGAATCGTTTTGAACTTGGAAGAAGACAACGTAGGTGCTGTATTATTGGGTAGTTCCAACAATATCAAAGAAGGAGACGTTGTAAAACGTACTCGTCGTATTGCTTCTATCAATGTTGGTGAAGGCATGCTTGGTCGTGTTGTAAATACTCTTGGTGCACCAATCGATGGTAAAGGTCCAATTACAGGTGAACTTCTCGAAATGCCATTGGAACGTAAAGCTCCGGGCGTTATCTATCGTCAACCGGTAACTGAACCTCTTCAAACAGGTATCAAAGCAATTGATGCGATGATTCCTATTGGACGTGGTCAGCGTGAGTTGGTTATCGGTGACCGTCAGACTGGTAAAACAGCGGTGTGTATCGATACCATTATCAATCAAAAAGAATTCTACGAAGCTGGTCAACCTGTGTTCTGTATATATGTTGCAATTGGTCAGAAAGGTTCTACCGTTGCGAATATCGTGAAGACATTGGAAGAAAACGGCGCGATGGCTTACACCGTGATTGTTTCTGCAACAGCTTCAGATCCTGCTCCAATGCAATTCTACGCACCATTTGCAGGTGTTGCTATTGGTGAATTTTTCCGCGATACAGGTCGTCCAGCTTTAATCATTTACGATGATCTTTCTAAGCAGGCTGTAGCTTACCGCGAGGTTTCTCTTCTTCTTCGTCGTCCACCAGGACGCGAGGCTTATCCGGG
>JBBALS010000031.1:0-11741 GCA_040402915.1 Flavobacteriales bacterium | reverse complement strand
TGGGGATTTTTT
Organism: Flavobacteriales bacterium; assembly: GCA_040402915.1. Lineage (GTDB taxonomy): Bacteria > Bacteroidota > Bacteroidia > M30B66 > M30B66 > CALQRR01. Next base: position 11,729 of record JBBALS010000031.1, on the reverse strand, counting down.
TCCCGGATCATAATCTTCAGCTATTCGAATTCAATCGGCTTGTGAAAGATATTGGAAGTTTATCCCTTGCAGATATTCTTGAAATGTTGTCGGCCGATTTTGAGATTACGCTGATTAATCAAACCAATTATACCCCAAAAATGATTCATGAAATTTCCATGTATATAGCTGGAAATTGGTATAGCTTGAAATTAAAACATGACTTGCAAAATGTCCAGTTAGAAGATAAGTTGGATGCAAACATTCTCAGTCAGCATATTCTTGCTCCCTTATTCAATATTCAAGATTTGCGTAACGATGAACGGATTGGTTTTTTAAGTGGACTGCAAGGTTCGGTCGAACTAAAACGATTGGTTGACAGTGGCAAATTTGCTGTTGCTTTTGGATTATTTCCTGTAAGTGTGGAGCAGTTTTTCTCATGCTCAGACCAAGGAAAAATAATGCCGCCCAAAACAACTTGGTTTGAACCTAAACTATTAAATGGACTTGTAATTTACGACATCGGACAACGTTGAAATGGGAAGAATATCAGAAAATATTATAGAAATAAATCAGCACATTCCTCAAGGAGTTCAACTTGTTGCAGTTTCTAAAACCAAACCAATATCCGACATTGAGGAAGCTTATACTATTGGACAAAGAGTTTTTGGTGAAAACAAAGTCCAAGAAATGGAAGACAAATTTCGTGCTCTACCGAAAGATATCGAATGGCATTTAATTGGGCATCTTCAGTCGAACAAAGTAAAATACATCGCTCCCTTTGTTTCTATGATTCATGCTGTTGATAGCGAACAATTGATAAAGGTTATTGATAAAGAAGGAGCTAAAAACAATCGAATAATTGATTGCTTAATTCAGATTCATATTGCACAAGAAGATACCAAGTTCGGATTTTCTGAACAAGAAGCAGTGATTTTCTTAAGTTCAACAAGTTGGAGGGAAATGAATCATGTTCGCATTCGCGGATTAATGGGAATGGCAACTTTTACTGATAATACCCAACAAATTCGTTCTGAATTCAAAAATTTAAAGACCCTTTTTGATAAAATTAAATCGACTTCGATGATCGATTTCGATTCATTCAACCAATTATCGATGGGAATGAGTGGCGATTACCAAATAGGAATCGAAGAAGGAAGTACATTAGTTAGAGTGGGAAGCGCAATTTTTGGGGATAGACACTAAGGAGTTATTATCAATTTCTTTACAAGCACTTTTTCTCTAATTACAATTGTAACGAAATACGTTCCACCTCTTAGATAATTTGGTATTTCAACAATTCCATCGGAAGTCAACCCTTGAATTAAAGTTCGTCCTGCTAAATCGCATAATTTATATGATACTTCGTTTTGCAGTCCGCTAATTCTAAATTGATTCGAACATGGATTCGGATAAATCTCAAGATTAGATTCAATTGCTTTTTCAATCCCAACTAAATTTGGAACGTTAAAATCACCAGGCGTTAGAAATCCTCCTATAGGAAAATTGGAACTAATTTCTAAAGAATCGAAACTAGTGCTTCCAGTTAAATCGCCATTATACCAGGCTGGCTTCGAAAAGGGAGTGGTGTTTTCAAAAAATCTAACTGCGGCATCAGGTGTTCCTGCCGATTGTGTCAGAACAACACCGCCATATATCAAAGCGGTTAAATCGCCATTGTTCCAACCAACCGCATCTTGCAAGATTGCTCCCAGTGGTAGGTCGAGTGAACCATCGTTATTTGTATCATAATCGGCATTGTGAACCATTGGAATTGGGCTGAAAATGACGGTAAATGTTGTATTTCCATTTTCAAGAACGCCACCTGGAATACCAAAATTCAAGGTGTCTATAAAAGTTGTAGCAGCTGTAACATTAGGAAAACCCAAAGAAGTAGCAATGAGAAGTAGCCCATTCGAACCCAATGTTATATTATTTAAAGGGATAACCAAATCGAGGTTGCCAGCGGAAGCGGAATCTCCTTCAAAAACGCACACATAAATATTATTTAATGTGCTCCCAGGATTGCCTTTCAATTCAATGAATTCAAAAGGTTCATCAGAACCTGGCGGATTTACAACTATTTCGTTCAATAATAATTGAGCTTGTGCATGTGATCCAACTAAAAATAAGGATAACAGAAAACAGAAAGCAGAGATTCGGTATGTTAAATTCATCGGTAAAGTGTAATAATGCCTTTGGCGGTTTTGAAATAATCTTTCTTAAGGTAATAGTTGAGCACATAAAAATAAACCCCATCGGGCAAATTAATTCCTTTAAATGTTCCATCCCATTGAAAGTCGATGTTGTCTGATTGGTAAATTTCTTGGCCCCAACTATCAAAAATCAAAACGTTCCCTCTAAGCACGGTTTCGGAATGTGAACATTGAAAAACATCGTTCAGCAAATCGCCATTGGGAGTGAAAGACGATGGAACATACATGGTTTGAGGAATGACCTCTTTCAAAAGAAAATGCGCAGTAAGTGTATCGCTAGTATCAACCATACATCCGTTCAGTGTATTGGTAGAATCGAACGCTAAAGAAAGTTCATTGAGCGACCAATGACTGAAGAGATAAGCCTCGTTTGGCAATACATCGGAAGTGACATTCGTATTTGGAAAATACTCGATTGACTCGGGATAGTTTTGAATCCATGTTCCATCAATATTCACAAGTCCAGATTCTTGAGGGTCAACTAAAACAGTTAAAAACCAAGTTTGAATCGGTTTAAAATGAACAATTATCGTATCGGTTGTATCCGTTAAAAACGTTGCATTGATTGAAATGGAATCAGGTGAAAAGCTATGATAGTTTGCCTCGTACCAAACGAATTCATAATTAACCGCAGGATTCGCAGTAAGACTAATTGGGTAATTTTCATTGTATGTTGCTATGTAAGGATAGGCAGCTTGTCCAATACCATTGATAGAAACGGTGCCTGAACCCGCGGGTTCAATGATGAATGTTAATTGATGAGTTTCAATCAAGCGGAAATGCGCAATGATGGTATCGCTTGCCCCAATCATAAAACTGTTTAATGAAATGGTTGTATCGGAGTTGAGGTTATTATGATGAATCTCCCAATACAGAAATTCGTAATTGGCTGCTGGTGTTGCAATAATGTCCCCTTCAACATTTCCAAAATAACTACCTGTCCAGGGATAGCTCGCAATATCAAGTTCATTAAATTTAACTGTCCCGCTGTTTGCAGGACTAACATCGAATGTCAAATCATAAGGTCCACTAACATCATAACAATTAACAACACCTTGATTTTCGATGTAATTGCAACGGCCAGAAATTTGACTTCGCATAAAGTCGAGATGCGCTTGCCATTCGGCCATACTGCCACCCCAACGTGCAATTTGTTTGGGCATTTCAGCCGAAACATGATTTACAATACTATCGAAATGCGCTAATGCAAAGTCACAATTCAGATATGTACTTATCATCTCGGCGTAGCGATTCACATATCGTTGTTTGAATTCAGGGTTTGCCATCAATTTGCCGAACATTTCTAAATGGCCCATGTTTGGTCCGGCATTTACAAAGGTTGGATTGCTTTCCAAATCGCAAGGGTCGGCATCGAAATTTGTTGTCGTCCATCCTGAATAATTCTGTCCGAGATTGAAAACATTGTCCATATCCCAGAGTGCGTATTTCCATTTTACATCTGGATTCCCCCGACCTCGCCACCACATGGTATTCCAGTTTACCCAATCGGAATTGACACTCCATGTGTTTATTATCATGTAATCGATAGTGCTTCCAATATCAAGTCGAGCATTAACTGCCGAATAGTTAGCAGCAACCGAAAGGTCATTGCCCATAATATAATTATACAAATCAATCCAATCAGTATCGCTCCCATAACGAATATTGAGACTTCCCCAATAGGAGAGCATATCCAAATCTTCTTCTTTCTGATTCCAATAATAATTGGTGTAATCGGGGTCGTTCACTTTTTCGCGAATCTCATACAAGCCCCAATATTGCCCATTTATGTATAATGCACAATGGTCGTTTGTTCTAAGATCAACATGCATGTGTGCAGTTTGAGCCAAGGATTGAACAAAAGCATCACGCAAATGACAGCCGCCACCACTTCCCCAAGTAAATGGATAATTATCGGATGCCGCAGCCTTTAAAATGAGTCGTTGAAATTCGGCCCTCGGTTTTGTTGGGAATACTTTGTAATCGATTTTATCGTCGTACCCAAATTGATCCCGTACAATAAAATCAACTCCTTTTTGATTGAAAGCCCAACTGTCGTTGCCATGTCTGTTAACTTCTCCAAACGATTCGAATTTCTGAATTCCTCCGCTTGTAAAATATTCGATGGACGAAGTAATGCTCGGAAAACCAGAATTGAATAAACCATCATATTGATCGGACGCAACCGAAACAATGGGAATGTTGTGACTAACTCCGATCAAATAGGAATTTGTTTCGGTGAAACCAGCTAAAATGGAAGCTGATGTAGGGAATGAACGTGCTTTTAAAACGGTTGATGTATTGATTGCAATTGCGCTGCTGTATGCCGGAGAAGTTCCAACAGGTTCTGAGCCATCGAGTGTGTAACGTATGGTAATGCCTGCATCGGGCGAACTCAAAGCTACATTTATGCTGCCTGGATAAATACCTGCGGCCAAACTCATGCTTGGAATAGTTGAATAGGAATTAAATCCAATGCCATTTGTAGAACTCGGACTTGGTGTTGAGAAAATAGACCAAGTTGCCGCACCATTTGTAGTTCTACCCCGGGAATTATTTATTAAAGAAGGAACACTTGTAATTTGGTCAATAATAACTCCGCCAATATCAGCTAATACAATGGTTTCGTTGCTGGTTTGTGTTAGTTTGAAATTGGTATGCAGCTCCGATCCCGTTATTATATTCCTTCCTGAAGCAAGGAAAGTGATAAATCCGTTCGCAGAAATGGTTGTACCTGCTGGAATTTGCCATTTTGTAGGATTGGCGATATTATCACTTAGGAAGTAATTCCCAATATTAAATGAAGAAGCAGTTGGATTATATAATTCAATCCAATCGTCGTATTCCCCAAATGAATTTATCAGTGTGTTTCCATTAGAACACGAATACTCATTTATAACAATCTGTGCTTTAGATGCAAAAGCAAACACAAGCAATAAAACAGATGTTAAATAGAGTATTTTTTTAATCATTATGTTTCTTAAAAAGCAATCTTCAAACTTAATGAATTGAATTGTTAAAATTGAATAAATGGATGATTATTAAGGAGAATATTTAGTCCTCTATTAAAATACCCATTTTCCCATTTGATAGTCGCGCATTGCCATCATCAGTTCGCTCTCGTTAGTCATTACAAAAGGTCCATGACTTGCCATGGGTTCATTCAAAGGTTTGCCACTCATAAGTAGCATACGCGTATTTTCGAGTGCTTCAAATTCTATGTAGTTTCCGTCTTTGTTAAAAAGTACAGCATGCAGTGCTTCGGCTAAACCATAACCCTCCACTGTAATTTTTCCATCAAGTAGATAGAGAAATACTTCATGATTTTCAGGTACGTCAATTCGAATTTTTCCGCCTTTGTCTGCATACAAAGTAGCTGAATTTGCTTCGGTAGCAGTTGGAACGGGCCCTTTAATCCCCATTAAATTACCGGTTACTACATTCACTATAATCTTTCCGTCAGTTGATTTTATGCTTGGGGTATTTTCGGCCGACAATGGATGATATTCGGGCTGGTTCATTTTTTCAGCAGCAGGCGTATTTACCCACATCTGTATAATTTCTTGTCGAGATCCTCGTTCGTGAATGTCGAGCGGCGGTCTTTCACTGTGAATAATTCCCATGCCTGCATTCATCCATTGAACCCCACCTTCGTAAATTACACTGTTGTTTCCGCGGCTATCGCGATGATGAACGCCTCCTTTGAAGATAAATGTAACGGGAGAAAAACCTCTGTGAGGATGTGGACCAACGCCTTCGTTTTTCAAATCGGCATCTTGAGAAATCGAAATATTTGCATGATGAAGGAGTAAAAAAGGATCGGGGTAATCAATTTTTGCAGATGGAAATGGCTGGCGAACTCGCAATTTTCCCATCGGATATTCCTGCGCATAAAGCAAAGCACGAACACTCCTGTTTTTAAAATTTGTCATTTTGGATTTTAAAATTTTAACTCCCCAAAATTACTTTAAAATTCACGATTGATTTGATTTGTTAAGGGATTATGAATCGAAAAAATCTTGAACAAACGTGTTAAGTCATTGTCTATATTAGCAACGAAAAAATTTAAAAAAATGAAAAGTCTTAATTTACTTATCAATGTTGTTTTAAGTGTTGCTGTAATTTTATTATTCGCATTACATTTTTCATCCAAAAAATCAGGTGCTACCGAAACCAAAACAATGGTAACTGCCAAATCGGGATCATTAAATGTGGTTTTCTTCAATTCAGATTCTCTCATGAGTCAATATGAAATGTTCAAAGATGAACGTGCAATCATGGAAACGAAAACCAAGCAAGCAGAAAATAATTTCATAGCAGAACAAAAGAAATTTGAGAAAGAAGCGAATGAATTTCAACAACGCGCTCAGTTTTTAACCATTACCGATAAAGAAGCAAAGCAAGAAAAACTTTATAGTGAGCAACAAAGATTGGTTCAAATGGAGCAAACCTTATCAGCCCAATTGCAGAAAGAGGAAGCCGAAGTGAGCAAACGTATATTCGATACGATTGAAGTTTTTTTAAAGGATTACGCCAAAGAAAATAATTACACGTATGTGTTATCCTACACACGAGGTGGCGGAATTTGGTACGCTGAACAAGGCTTAGATATTACGACCGATGTTGTAAAGATTTTAAACGAACGTTATAAAAATAAAAAAGCCGAATAATTAAATTCAGCTTTTGTTAAAGTGCCCAGAACAAGATTCGAACTTGCACAAGCTTAGCTCACTACCCCCTCAAAGTAGCGTGTCTACCAATTTCACCACCTGGGCATTGTTCGGCAAAAATAGAAAAAAGATCTGTTAAGCACATGCAGCAAATACTTTTCATTTGTGGAATGCCAGGAAGTGGGAAATCTACATTAGGGAAGCGACTTGCAAACAAGCTTTTATATGATTTTCAAGATCTTGATAAATGCGTAGAAAAATATTCAGGTCAAACTCCAGCTTCACTTATTCATGCTTTTGGTGAAGATCATTTTCGAAAGATTGAAGCAGAAGTATTACGATCAATCTCTTTGCAAAATTCGTGTGTAGTTTCGTGTGGCGGAGGAACTCCCTGTTTTTACGATAATTTGAATTGGATGAAAGAACAGGGAACATTGATGTTTCTTGATGTTCCACTTGTTTCTCTAATTCAGAGAATTCTTCAAGCAGACGGTCTTAAAAAAAGGCCCTTATTAGGCGAAAATCCAGAAGAAGCAAAAAATAAACTGACACAAATTTGGCTCGAACGAGAACCTTACTTCAAGCAAATTGAATGGTGGGAGAATGGACTCTCGATCAATATCGACAGACTAGTGGAAAAAGTGAATGCGCTAAATATTAACGAAGCGTAACGGTTACCTCTTCTCCCAAAACTTCTACCTGAACATGTTCTTGCAAAGTTGTAGATAGGGAAAGTCCAATGTAATCGGCTTTTACAGGGAAGAAATTATGGCGTCGATCTATCAATACGCAAGTTTGTATGGACAAAACTGGGTAGTTCAAAAAGTGTTTCAAGGCATAAGCAAGTGTACGTCCCGAATTTTGAACATCGTCAATTAATATCAATGTTGCTCCTGTTAAAAGCTCCGAATCAATGTCGGTTTTTACTTCGTTTTCGAGTGGATTGGGTTTGTTAATTTGAACTGAATAAACAGTAAAGTGCTTCCCAGAAAAATTATTCAGATAACCAGCAATTATTTTAGCCAACGCAAACCCACTCGATTGAATTCCCGCTAGAAGGATGTGTTCGCGCGAACTTGTTCTTTCTAAAATTTCGAGGGCAATGCGTTGAAGTTTTTGATGCGATTGGGATGAATCGAGAATTTGTGAGGACATACGTGTTTTTCTAGTCAACGAAAATACAATGTCTTTATAGTATTCCGATTACCTTTGTATGAAGTTTTATGATTCAAAGTTTTCGACTATTTCTTTTGGTTGTTATTTTCTTTATTCGGAGCAATGTTTTTGCTCAGGATCAGATTTTCTTAAGAAACGAAGATGTTTTTTTGGATTGTTACATTTTGCAAGTAAACGACTCAATCATTGTTTTTAGAACGCTAGACCCAAACGATAAACACGAATATGAAATTCCGTATGCTGATACGTATGGTTTCCTTTTGGAAGATGCCGATCGCTTAAATTCAACGATCAGTTATTCAATGTATCGGCTTCAATTTCACCATCCGAAAAAAAAACGTCGGCCTGTTTTTACTGTCAGTAAAGGATTGATTTTAAAATTGAAAAACGATACTTCGTTTTTACCGCTTCGAGGAAGAATTACTGGTATTACGTCTGATAGTATTCAATTGGAAATGAAAAGGAAACAACATCTCGAACGATTGAGTTTTGCTATTCGCGATATTGAGATGTTTGGATATACTACAAATTGGACAGAATTGGCTACATTAATTGCCATTCCCACTTCATCACTAAACGAAGGAGCATTACAATTTTATCGTCAATTATCTATCTCGAAAGGTTGGGTTTGGGAAATTAAAAAGGAGCCCGAACCTGAAGTGCCCTATTCTAGAATGAAGAGAAAATTCAGGCCTGGTCAATTGCTTAAACTACCCAAGTCGGTTAGAAAGAAGAATCGGCGTGATAATTAATGGTTTTCAAAAGCTCTTTTAAATCGACGACTTTATCCGGATAGCCAAGCTTCTCGTAAGCTGTAATTAAATTTCGAATTTGCCGCTTAATGATTTCCACATTGCTGCAACTTTCATAAAATATCCGATTGGGTTCGAGTTTTAGTTGCTTTAAAAAGGTGTCAATTTCACGCCGACTAAAAACAGCGCCTTTACTAAACGGATTTATATAAAATAAAATGGGCTCTTCTTCATCGTCTGAATCGCGAATCATAAATTCATCGCGGTACGCCAAAATAAAATGCTCGGGAAGATTTACCCCATAAATTGGAATGTTCAATCCTTGAGCTATGCAGGAATACAAAATGCTCAAAAGCAATGGATTTCCCCGGTGGCTCTCCAATACATTGTTTATGTATGAGTTTTGTGGTGCGTGATAATTGCTTGTATTTCCGGTAAAATGATAGACATCAAAAAGAATGTGATTTATCACCCGAACCTTTTCGAAGGCAGTTAAATTCGGATTCAGCTCCAACCAAACATCTTTGCGAATTAACTCAATTTGATTCCGAATATGCTCTTCGTCCAAATCGGGATATTGATAACGGGCAATTAAAATAGTTCCTTGTAACAAATCAATTCCGCCTGTAGCTGCCCAAAGTTTAAGTTCTTCGGAGGTTGTGTTGAATTGGATTTTTTGAATAATGTCCTCAATACGGGATTGTAAGGTATTGTTGAACGTCGATTCCCAGATATTTTCTAAGGCGGGAATTACATCGTTTCCCATAGACAAAAGCTGCCCTCGAATTTCTGTAAACACATGATCGTCGGGATCTTCCAACAACAATATCATGGCTCTCAGTGATTTATCGTTTTGCTGTTCCATTACGCACTTAATTGATCCAATACATTTACAACCAATTTATCGATCATCGCTTTATGGTCTTCAGCATAATCGAGTGTTGCACGATTCGCGATGATAGCGCAAACAGTTGCCGCTCGATGTCCCATTAAGCGAGACAATCCATATAATGCAGAAGTTTCCATTTCAAAATTAGAAATCCTCAAATCGCCCGAAGAAAATCCCATCATGCGTTCGTTTAAATCGAGAATGGCTGGTGTTAGTCGGAGGGTTCTTCCTTGAGGTCCGTAAAAACCGCAAGCTGTAGCTGTAATCCCAATAACACATCCTGGACTCACCTTAGCTAGTAATGTGGGGTCGGCTTCAACAATGTAAGGTCGATTTATTGAATCGGGTAATTGCAGTTGTTCTAAGATTGCATTCAACAGAATTTGTTCGCGTTCATTTTCATGAAACTGATAGAAATGCAATAAGCCATCAAATCCTAATCCGTGAGAGCTAGCGACAAAACTCCCAACCGGAATTTCTTTTATGATTGTTCCCGAAGTTCCTATGCGAACAACATTGAGTGACTTTAATTCGGGCTTGATTGTGCGTGCTTTGAGGTCGATATTCACAAGTGCATCCATCTCGTTCATCACAATATCCAAATTATCAGTGCCTATTCCAGTCGAGATCACAGAGATTCTTTTGCCGCGATACGAACCAGTATGTGTTACGAATTCCCGATTTTGAATACGAAATTCAACAGAATCGAAGAAGTTTGAGATCGTTGGAACACGCGCTTGGTCTCCTACAACAATTACATTGTCAGCAAGTTGCTCGGGAAAAAGTTGAAGATGATAAATACTTCCTTCGGGGTTGATAACCAATTCAGAACTAGGTAGAGTCTTCACGATTGTTTGATTAGTTTTGTGCGATTCAAAGTAAACAATCCGAATGAACACTACAAAAAAAATACTACTCGTTCCAATCGACTTTTCATCACAGAGTCTGATCGCATTAAACCATGCCGAAGAAATGTCGAAAGCATTCAAAGGTGAAATTTACCTTTTGCATGTTTCGGAGGAGCAGAGTCTCATTTCGAGCATTTTTTCGCATGCAGATGGAGATAAGTTAAACGAAGAGATTTGGAAAAAACTCAACGAACTCGCTCAAGAAAGCGAAACCCGAAGTAATGTAAAAACATCTCCATTGGTTGCTCGTGGTAAAATTTACGAAGAAATTGTAGATACAGCCGAATTGATTGGAGCTACATTTATTGTAATGGGAACCAATGGAACAGAAGGGATCCGTAAACGCTTTATTGGTTCAAATGCCCTACGCGTTGTTCGTGAATCACGGATTCCAGTGATAACTATTAAAGGTCAACCGGTTTTCAAGGGAATTAGCTCCATTGTTTTGCCGCTCGATTTATCGAAGGAAACGCGAGAAAAAGTGAATAAAGCCATTGAATTATCTCGTTATTTCAATGCAACAATTCATGTATTCTCCATCTTTTTAACCGATAAAGAAGAAGTTGTAACTAAACTTCAACTTCAAATGGCTCAGGTGAAAAGTTTCTTAACCAAAGCGAAGGTTGATCATACCGTTGAAATGATAACTGCCAACGATAAAAACGAAGGATTAGGTCATGAAGTGATTTCTTACGCAAAACAAGTGAATGGTGATTTGATAATGATCATGACGCAGCAAGAAACCAACTTTACCGAAATGTTTATTGGATCGGCTGCGCAAGAGATTATTAGCTTATCGGAGGTTCCCGTTTGCAGTATAATTCCAACAGTGAAAAGAGATACAACGACTTTTACACCCTATTAATTGGAAAATTAAATTGATATTAAAGCCTTGCAAATTTGACAATTTGCAAGTCTTTTTGCATTGATAATTTTACTTAAAAGGTTATATTTGTTTTAATACCAATTGTTCAATTAATCCCGATATTATGCGAGATCTTGCTATTAAACGAATTCTGATTCCTACCGACTTCTCTGATACGGCCAACTTGGCTATGAAACATGCAGTAAAAATGGCCCGTTTGCTCGACTCGGAAATTACGTTGTTACATGTTGTATCATCGTTTGCATTTCGGGTT
>JBBALS010000030.1:0-12421 GCA_040402915.1 Flavobacteriales bacterium | reverse complement strand
ATGAGGTCCACCTCTTCCCATTCCGAACAGAGAAGTTAAGCTCATTAGCGCAGATGGTACTGCCATAACCGGTGGGAGAGTATGTCGTCGCCCGATTTTATTTAAAGAGCCCCTTCATTGGGGCTTTTTAGTTCATAGTATTGAGTAATTTTTACTCGTTGGTATATTGCGGGGTGGAGCAGTTGGTAGCTCGTTGGGCTCATAACCCAAAGGTCATCGGTTCGAGTCCGGTCCCCGCTACTAGGAAAAGCTTGGTTTCTACCAAGCTTTTTTTTTGCCCAATATTTCTTATTGGCTTTGTGTGTTTCAAATTTGATATTAAGTTTTTTCATTTTAGCATTTGTTATCTTTGTACAAATCAACTGTATGTCATTTAAATCTGGATTTGTAAATATTATTGGTAAACCGAATGCTGGTAAATCAACCCTAATGAACGCTTTGATTGGTGAGCGCTTATCTATTATAACACCTAAAGCTCAAACGACTCGACATCGTATCATTGGAATTTTAAATAATCCAGAATATCAAATTGTATTTTCGGATACACCAGGAATCATTCGTGACCCTGCATATAAGCTTCAAGAATCAATGAATAATTTCATTGAAGGAAGTTTTAAAGACGCTGATCTATTTTTATACATTGCTGAAATAGGTCAAAGTCCTAGTATAGATGATGTTCCAGAACAAATTAGATCCACCAATATTCCAATTCTTTTAATTCTAAATAAGATTGATACTAGTACTCAAGTTATCGTAGAAAAAAAAGTAACTCAATGGAAAAGTCTAATTCCGAATGCTGAAATTATTCCAGTTTCGGCTTTGTTGAATTTTAATCTAGAATATATTTTAAAATGTATTCTTGTTCACTTACCTGAAGGGCCTTTGTATTTTGAACAAGACGCACTTACTGATCGCTCGGAACGTTTTTTTGTAACTGAAATTATTCGTGAAAAAATCCTTCTTAATTATCAGAAGGAAATTCCATATTCAGTAGAAGTGGTTGTTGAAGAATTTAAAGATGAACCCGATATTGCAAAAATACAAGCCGTTATTTATGTAACAAGGGATTCTCAAAAAGGCATTATAATAGGCCATCAAGGTTCTATGTTGAAGAAGGTTTCGACAGAAGCTCGGATTGCAATGGAATCATTTTTAGGTAAAAAAGTATTTCTTGCTGTTCAAGTCAAAGTAAATAAAGATTGGCGCGATAATGATCGTCAACTTAAACGTTTCGGTTATATCAATTAGTCATGGGAAGTATTGTTGCGATTGTTGGTCGTCCTAATGTAGGAAAATCAACGCTTTTTAATAGAATCACGGAAACACGCGATGCAATTGTTGATGAAGTAGCAGGTGTAACTCGCGACAGACATTATGGTAAAGCATCATGGACAGGTCACGAATTTACAGTTATAGATACTGGGGGTTACATCAATGGTTCGGATGATATATTTGAAGAAGAAATTCGAAACCAAGTTAAAATTGCAATGGATGAAGCGGATATCTTACTTTTTATTGTAGATATCACCATGGGTGTAACTGAATTAGATAAAGAAGTTGCCAATATTGTAAGACGATCTAAAACCAAAACAATTCTAATTGCCAATAAGGTTGACAATCACGAAAGAGCTGCCCTTGCCGGAGAATTTTATGGTCTTGGTTTAGGTGAGGTTTTTTGTATTTCATCTATTAATGGTTCTGGAACAGGTGACCTTATGGATGAAATTGTTAAAGATATGACAATCGAGTCTGAAGAAAATGTTGAGCCGGAAGTTCCTAGAATTGCAGTTGTTGGCCGACCAAATGTGGGTAAGTCTTCATTTGTAAATGCACTTTTAGGGATTGATCGAAATATTGTAACACCAATTGCGGGAACAACGCGAGATGCTATTCATACTCGATACAAAGCGTTTGGTCACGATTTCTATTTAGTTGATACTGCCGGTCTTCGTAAGAAAGGAAAGGTGCATGACGATTTAGAATTTTATTCTGTAATGCGAACAGTTCGTGCAATTGAAAATTGTGATGTTTGTATTTTAATGATTGATGCGCAGGATGGAATTGAATCGCAAGATGTGAATATTTTGTGGCTCGCCTTAAGAAACAATCGTGGTGTTGTTATTTTAGTTAATAAATGGGATTTGGTTGAAAAAGATACTAATACAACCAAGAAATTCGAAGAGTTGATATTGGAACGCATTGCTCCATTTAAAGACGTTCCTATCATATTCACTTCCACAACTCAGAAACAACGACTCTTAAAAGCCGTAGAAGCTGCAGTTGAAGTTTTTGAAAACCGTGGTCGACATATTCAAACGCGACAATTAAACGATTTCCTTTTGCCATTAATTGAAGATATGGCACCTCCAGCTATAAAAGGTAAATTTTTGAAAGTGAAATATGTCACACAACTAAAAATGCATTACCCAGCATTTGTATTTTTCTGCAACCTACCTCAGTATTTTAAAGAGCCCTACAAACGATTTTTAGAGAATAAAATCAGGGAGAAGTACAATTTCAAAGGTGTTCCAATTACAATCTTTTTCAGAGGAAAGTAATACTACGTTTTATTATTAATTCGAGAATTCCAATTTTCATTGCTAAAATCGGTACGAGTTACTAATCCAAAACACAATGCAAAAGTGGAGAACATCCCTGATGACAATACTATTATTGGAACTTTCATTAAAATATTCTTGAATACGGAATCGTAATTCAAATATCCTGCGAGGGTAAAAATCAGGGCAACTAGACAACCAAAAACAATTGAGCTGATTATCATACACCTAAAATTTCGGAATGGATATCGAATGATTGGAATGTAAAACGGGATTTTATCACCCCATTTACAGATCAATTCATAATGCCCATCCCCCGTTGAGGCGAAAATATAGGGTGTTGAGAATTTGTCGCTATTAAGAAAAAACTTTATTGGAGCTAGGATAAAGTAGCTGATATCTTCATCAATATGAGCATGTTCAAACTTCTTTATTGCAAATATTAACTCAAATGGAATTTCGCCTGAATAGTATTTAATCGGTAAAAAGCGCAAACGAAAATTAACACTAAGTCTTTTGATCTGATTCAAATTGAAATAGTGATTTTCGAAACTCCTTTCAAAGCGCGCATTTTTTATAGCAGCTACCGAAGAACCAATTCCAAATAATTGGAGAATTTCCAAATCACGCTTTTCTGAAAATTGCAGAACGTGTTGCACCTCATCGAGCAAATCGCGCTCAATACTCTTTTCATTTAAAAGATCATTTGGATCAAATTCTTCCATGGTGCTTTTAATTTATTCGTTGTTTTTCTTCTCACCTACAAAGTAGTGTGATGAATCTTTAAACAATACATTGAATGTTGTCATGCTTCCATAAATTCGTGTAATGTATTGTTGGAGATCAACTTTGTCGGCATCACTTAACTTACTATTTGCATTTATTTGTTGTTCCATCACCCTTAATCGATCGCGTACCATGACAATTTTATGGAAAAAGGTTTCGATTGGAACTTCTTTCGGCTTTAAGCTTTTATCGGCAGGTTGGAAAATAAGTGTGCCCCCTTGCCATTTTTCTGCTAACGGTGCCGTGTGTTGGATATCGCTGAATTCATTTAACAATCTCCGAAGAGTTTTCTCCATGTCAGAAATGGAAATCTCCTCTTCGTTATTAGTTGAAATAGCTTCTTGTTCAAGTAGTTCAAGGTCTTCCGTTCGTTTCGAAATATCCATATTTCCTCGATTGGGAAAATGAATTGTATAAAACGTAGTTTCTACTTTAACAATGGTTCCCTTTCCATAAGATGGATGAATAATTAACATTCCAGGACGTGCTATAATTTCCATATCGAGAAGTTAAAACATGAAAAAGCCCCGGTTGTTTACCGGGGCTGAATTTTTATAAGATTAAATTATGCTTTTGAAGCAGACTTCTTAGATGCAGCTTTCTTAGGCGCATCTTTCTTAGAAGCTTCCTTTTTTGTTGCTGTCTCTTTCGTTGCAGACTTGCTACCAATTCCGAAACCCTTTTTGAAAGCATCTACATAATCTAATTTTTCCCAAGGGAACAATTCTACAGTTACTTTCTTTTCTGTTTTCTTCCCTTTGTTAAATACTTTCGTTACCGTTTGCGGCTCACGTCCCATGTGACCATATGCAGCAGTTTCGCTGTAAATAGGTGTACGAAGTTTAAAGCGCTGTTCAATAGCATACGGGCGCATATCAACCAATTCAGCAACAATTTTAGCTATTTGGCCATCATTCATACTCACTTTGGAAGTTCCATAAGTATATACGTAAAGACCAACAGGTTCTGCAACGCCAATAGCATAAGCAACCTGAACAAGAACTTCATCAGCTACTCCAGATGCTACTAAGTTTTTTGCAATATGTCTTGTTGCGTAAGCCGCAGAACGATCTACTTTGGATGGGTCTTTTCCAGAAAATGCGCCACCACCGTGAGCTCCTTTTCCTCCGTATGTATCAACAATAATTTTACGACCTGTAAGTCCAGTGTCGCCATGCGGCCCACCAATTACAAATTTACCGGTTGGATTAATGTGATAAACGATTTTATCATTGAATAATGCCTGAACACGTTTTGGTAATTTCTTTAAAATGCGTGGAATTAAGATATTGATTACGTCTTTCTTAATTTGCTCCAACATTTTCTTTTCTGCATCGAAATCATCATGCTGCGTAGAAATAACAATAGCATCGATACGAATAGGTTCGTTGTTATCGTTGTATTCGATTGTTACTTGAGACTTTGCATCCGGACGCAAATACTTCATTTGTTTGTTTTCGCGACGCAAATCAGCAAGTTCACGAAGAAGCAAATGCGCTAATTCCAGTGGAAGCGGCATGTAATTATCGGTTTCGCGACTCGCGTACCCAAACATCATCCCCTGATCTCCAGCTCCTTGTTTCCATGGATCTTTCTTTTCTACTCCTTGATTGATATCGGCAGATTGTTCGTGGATTGCAGAAAAAATTCCGCAAGAATTTGCCTCAAACATATACTCAGATTTGGTATATCCAATTTTACGGATAACCTCACGTGCAATTTCTTGTACATCCAAATAAGCTTCCGATTTCACTTCTCCTGCTAAAACAACTTGACCCGTAGTAACAAGTGTTTCGCAAGCTACTTTTGATGAGGGGTCAAATGCAAGAAAATGATCAATCAGTGCATCGGAAATTTGATCGGCAATTTTGTCCGGATGTCCTTCAGACACTGATTCGGAAGTAAATAGATATGACATGTTTAAATTTATTTAAATGAA
Source organism: Flavobacteriales bacterium (assembly GCA_040402915.1). Lineage (GTDB taxonomy): Bacteria > Bacteroidota > Bacteroidia > M30B66 > M30B66 > CALQRR01. The sequence continues at coordinate 7,138 of JBBALS010000030.1, read as the reverse complement.
AGGTTGGCAAAAATAGGGATTGCAATCGATTTAACAAATCGGTTTTTTACTCAGATTTTCAATTCGTTTGTGCGACATTTCCTCCCGTTAATTCCTGAAAAATCTCTTCAAGGCTTTGCTCATGGCGGTTTATAGTTAATACAGTAAGTGAATGCTCCACTGCAAATCGAAAAATGTCCGGGCGAATGTCATGGTCTCCTTCAGCAAAGAGCTCCCAATTATTGGAAGATACATGCGAAATCCGCTTAAGTCCTTGAATCTGTGAGAGAATGTTTTTAGAAATGTCTTTATCAAATTCAACTCGAATGCTATAGCCAGAAGAATGGCGCCCTAGCTCTCCTGCTTTTCCATTGGCAACCATTTGGCCTTTGTTGATGATAACAACGCGGTCGCACACTGCTTCAACTTCTTGCATGATATGGGTCGAAAACATGAGCGTTTTCTCTTTGCCAATGTTCTTGATTAATGCTCTTATGTCTGCTAATTGATTGGGGTCGAGTCCACTTGTTGGTTCATCGAGGATTAGCACTTTGGGATCATGAATAAGCGCTTGAGCTAATCCAACACGTTGTCTGTATCCTTTAGAGAGCGCTCCAATTTTTTTATGATGCTCTAATGAAAGTCCGGTTAGGTTAATCATTTCCTTAACCCGTTTGTCTTTGTTATGGATTTGATGAAGACCAGCAATAAATCCCAAATATTCGGTCACATACATGTCGAGGTAAAGCGGGTTGTTTTCAGGAAGATATCCCACATTTTTCCGAACGTCCATGCTTTGTGATTGAATGTCAAAACCACACACTTTTATTTCTCCCGAACTCGGAGGAATAAAGGTGGTAATAATTTTCATCATTGTCGATTTACCTGCACCATTAGGTCCAAGAAAACCAAGGATTTCGCCCGGCTTCACTTCAAAAGAAATGTTGTCGAGGGCTTTTTGTTCGCCGTAAAGCTTTGTAACGTTCGATACCTGAATACTCACAATATGATTGCTTAGAAGTGCAAATTAAATGAAAAGCTTACGTATAATTTGAATTGTTTTTGGAAAACGGAATTCGTAACAGTAAATTATCATTCTTGAAAATAGATACGCTTTACACGTTCTGAAATTCCAGTTAGAACTTCATAGGGAATTGTGTCGAGCCATTTTGCCAATGTGCGAATGTCTTGGGCATTTTCAAAAATCACCACTTGATCACCTTCTTTAGCAGAAGGAATGTTTGTAACGTCAATCATACACATGTCCATACAAATGCCTCCAATTGTTGGAGCTTCAATGCCATGCACGCGCAATTTGGCATTCCCATTTCCCAACTTCCTTAGAAAACCATCGGCATATCCAATGGGCAATGTGGCAATTCGGCTGGGTTTATTTAAAATTCCTTTGCGACTATAACCAACAGTTTCTCCCGCGTTAAGCTCACGAATTTGGGAAATGCTCGTAAGTAAAGTGCTTACGGGAAGAAGAAAATCTTGGTTTTCGATTTCGCCAATTCCATATAAACCAATACCTAATCGAACCATGTCGTATTGCGCTTCTTGGTAATGGGAAATTCCGGATGAGTTTAACAGGTGCTTAATTAACGTTTTACCCAAACCCAATTCAAGGGCTTTTGAATATCGCTCAAATCGGGAAATTTGTTCTTGTGTAAATGCAGCGTGTTCTGAATCTCCGCTTGCTGCTAAATGCGAAAAAACTGCAATTGTTTCGAGATGTGGTGTTGCTTGAAGTTGATCAATGAGTTGTGGAATATCTGCTTCCTCAAACCCAAGTCGGTGCATCCCCGTGTCGAATTTAATATGAATGCGCAGGGCTTGTCCATCAAATCCATTGCGAGCCATTGCGGCCTCCGAAAATAACTCAAGCATTCGGAAACTATAAATCTCGGGTTCCAACCGATTTTCAATCATTGCCGAAAAGCTATCCACTTCGGGACTTAACACCAAAATTGGCAATGAAATTCCAGCCTGTCTCAATTCAATTCCTTCATCGGCATAAGCAACTGCTAAATAATCGACGCTATTAAATTGCAACATATTGGCTACTTCATAACTCCCACTTCCGTATGAAAAAGCTTTTACCATGGCCATGGTCTTTACGCCCGGGTTGAGTTTTGAACGATAGAAATTGAGGTTATGAACCATTGCCGAGAGTTGGATTTCAAGCACGGTTTCATGTGTCTTTTTTTGCAGAGCAGAAGCGATTCGCTCAAAGCCAAAAATTCGGGCTCCTTTCAATAATATACATTCATTTTTAAATGCAAGAGAAGGCAAGTGTTGAATGAGTGATTCTGTTGAAGGAAAAAATTGTTTGTCGATGTCAAAATAATGAGCCACTTGAAGAAGTTGTTCTCCAACACCAATTAATCGCGTAACTCCTTTTCGTTTTATTAAATCGGCTACCTCCTTGTAAAGAACTTCGTTTGGCTTGCCCGTCTCAAGTATGTCCGATAAGATCAAGGTCCTATTTGTATGTTGCTGAATTTGCTGCATTGCATCGAGTGCAATTTTAAGCGATTCAATATCGGCACTCCAAGCATCATTTATAATGGTGCATCCATTAATCCCATTTCGGAACTCAAGACGCATTTCAATTGGATGTAATTGCCTTATTTGTTTGCAAATAAAATCCGGGGAATGGCCCAAATAAAGAAGAAGCATGGTAACATGCAAGGCATTTTCTACAGATGCAGCATTAATAAAAGGAATGATTAATTCAAAATGTTCATCTTTCCAATTCAGCGTAATATGGGTTTGGTTTGCAACACAATTTTCCGATACAATGCGCAATTGCGCGTTTGGGTTCTTGCCCCATAAAACACATGGAATTCCAAGCTTTTGCGCAGCAAGAACAATTTCGGTATGGTCTGCACAACAAATCAATGCCTTGCAATTTTCGAAAAGTCTCAGTTTCTCGAAAATATGCTCTTCTTTATTCTTAAAATTCTCGGCATGCGCATTTCCAATGTTTGTAAAAATTCCAATGTCGGGATGGATAATTTGGGCCAATGCAATCATTTCTCCGGGAGCAGAAATTCCCGCTTCAAACAATGCAATATCATGATCCATGTTCATTTGCCAAACCGAAAGCGGAACACCAATTTGTGAATTGAAACTTTTGGGGCTTCTTACAATATTAATGGAGTTCCGAAGTGCTTCGTGCGCCCATTCTTTCACAATGGTTTTTCCGTTACTTCCCGTAATTGCAACAACAGGATAGGTAAACGATTCGCGATGTTTTCTGGCAATTTCTTGAAGTGCAATTTGTGTGTTTTCAACCCGAATGAAGTTCGCTTTACCGATTAAATTTTCCTCGACTTTGTGCTGAACGACAAAATTAACAACGCCTTGTTTTATTAATGTTTCAATAAATCGATGCCCATCATTTCGGGATGTTACCAAAGCAAAAAACAGACTGGTTTCGGGGGAGTTTATTTTCCGACTGTCGAAAATTAAATCCGATATATTTATCTGTAAAGGCTTTGATATGATGGCTTCTGTATTTAACCAGTTCGCCAAGATTTTTATGGAATAGCTGTTCATTATTTACGAACACTTGAGCCCGTGTAAGGTAGAGGATTGTGTGTGTAAAAGCAATCGCGGCAAAGTGGTTGATATGAATCCGTTTCTCCAAGCAAAACTAAGCTTTCATTGCTATTGTCGAAGCGATGCGAATGATTGGCGAGGTTTCCACATTCCATACAAATTGCATGGACTTTCGTCACGTATTCTGCGGTTGAAAGCAAGGCTGGAATTGGACCAAATGGGAATCCGCGAAAATCCATATCTAAACCCGCAACAATTACTCGAATGCCCATGTTGGCTAATTCGTTGCACACATTTACAAGTTCGGAATCGAAAAATTGTGCTTCGTCAATTCCAATAACATCAACATCGGCAGCTAATAACAAAATGCTTTGTGATGATTCAACAGGGGTCGATCGGATGGAATTAGAGTCGTGCGACACCACATCATCATCGTGATAACGCTTGTCGACAGCGGGCTTGAATATCTCCACACGTTGTTTTGCGAACGTTGCCCTGCGGAGTCTTCGAATTAGTTCTTCGGTTTTTCCGGAAAACATTGAACCGCAAATTACTTCGATGCAGCCGCGTCGTTTAGAAGAATGTAAAGTGTTTTCGAGAAACATGCGTAAAACCGATTTGAATTTATTTATTTTTACCAGTGGATTTATTTCACAAAACTACGTAAAAGACATTCGATTCATTACTTTTGAGATCTAACTTATGGACTCTAAACGCATTCACGAAGATATAACCCACCTACTTAACAAGGTGGTAGAGCAATACAGCAGAATTCTGGAATATGATAATTCTGTACCAATTATGGAAGTTGATTTGGCATTGAAAGATGTTAGAGACCTCTATGAAGCGGTTCTCGACTTAAGAACAGTCTCTGAATTTCAGCGGCGCAAGTCACAGGACACTGAAGTTCCAACCAAAACAAACAGCGCTCCTGTAAGTGAAACTCTTGTTGTGGAAACACCTAAAGTGGAGATTCCCCTAGCTCCAATTCCTGCTGAAGTTGAGTCCGATAAAGTATCAGAAGTTGTAATTGAATCTGCTGTTGAATCTGAAAAAACAGTAGTTGAAATTAATAATCCTGTTGAGATTAAAATGGATGAGTCGCCCATTGCATGGCAAAAAACATTCGATGCATCCGATTCAAAAGATAATGCAGTTGCGACTCCTGCTGAAACGATTCCTGCAGTTGTTGTTAGTCCAAAAGTGGATTTGTTGCAAGAAAGACAAAAGGATTTTGTTCCAACAGTTCGCAAAATCGAGTTCAAACCAGAACCAATTGCTGTCGATCCAAAGAAGGAAAGCTTGTTTGATAAAGCGGCATCACTTTACGATAAAATTGCAAAACCAGCAGAGAAGACAGTTGCCAGTCAAGCATCACAAAATCCAATTTCAAACATCAAATCGTCCATAGGAATCAATGAAAAGTTTGCTTATTTGAAAGACCTTTTCAAGAATAATATGGCAGAATATAACGAGGCGCTCGACAAGCTCAATAATTTTGAGAATTACGGCGAAGCGGAAGATTTCTTTCAAGAATTGAAATCTAAATATTCTTGGGATCCTGAAAGCAAATCTTTTCAAGGTCTTGCCGAATTACTAAACAGGCGCTATTTGCACAACGCCTAAAATGGGTAAACTCATTCTGGTTCCAACGCCTTTGGGGAATTTGGAAGACATTACGCTGCGTTCGCTCCGAATTTTGCGTGAAGCCGACTTGATTCTAGCAGAAGACACGCGAACATCTGGAAACTTATTAAGGTTGTTGGATATTTCACGCCCTTTACGCGCATTTCATCAACACAATGAGCATCAAGTTTTACAAGCAACCGTTCGTTTAATTGAGGAAAGCAATTCCATTGCGCTCATCTCCGATGCAGGAACTCCAGGCATTTCAGATCCTGGATTTTTATTAGTACGCGCATGCATTGAAGCGGGTATTGTTGTAGAATGTTTGCCCGGAGCAACCGCTTTAATCCCAGCTTTGGTTATTTCCGGACTTCCTGCCGACAGATTCTGTTTTGAAGGTTTTCTCCCCCATAAAAAAGGGCGTCAAACCAAAATGAAAAACTTAGCACTTGAAGAGCGGACTATTATTTTCTACGAATCTCCATATCGATTAGTAAAAACCTTGCGTCAACTTTCCGAATTCTTGGGCAAAGATAGAAAAGCTGCGGTTGTTAGGGAACTCACAAAGATGTTTGAAGAATGCCGAAGGGGTACTTTGGTTGAACTGGCTGATTATTACGAAGCTCACACACCCAAAGGTGAAATTGTAATTGTGGTGGGTGGATTAAATCAATCTTCCGAAGAATCAGACGATGAAGAAGAAGAAATTGATTTAATATTGGGACGAGAAAAGAGGAAGAAGCAGTAAAAAAATGCGACAAATGATACGCCCGCTTGTGTGTTAAGTGTGTCCTCTGTTAACATCGAAATGATTGCTATCCAAAAAAAGATAGTCAAAGGAAAATAGGGCGATTTGCTTGTTGTTAAAATGTAAGGAGAGCTAATCAGAATTAGAAAAATGATTAACCCTGGAATACCAATAGCAACGGCTATGTACAAGTAGTAATTGTGACTTGTAAGTCTCCATTTTTCGTTAAGCCAACTATTCGAAGCGGTGTATTCTTTATTAAATGCATCCATCACATCGCCAGTTCCAACGCCCGAAATGGGATGATCACAAATTATATTTAGGGCGGTTTTCCAAAACTCCCATTTCATCATAACAGAATATCCGATAGGCGATTTGCCTCCACGCTGGTTATAATCGAGTTCCCAAAAAAGTTGATATAATCGCATTCGAATTCCCCAGAGTCCGGTGTAATTTACATTTGCAATGCCTTGCTCAATGAAATGGATTTCCTTATCCGAAAGCGAGGAAATTCCTTCCGCATCTTTGGTAAATCCTCTCGAATTTAAGAACCGAATTAAAGTAGAATACGTTAGATGGCCTTTGTTATCATTACTGTCGATATTTAATTTACTGCGCAATTCCCAAACATTTCTGAGCTCCTTCTCACATACAAAACTGTTTATATAGTGACCGTTTTCAATAATATCTAAATTGTGTGCGTAAGAATTTCCAAGTTTGGTTGTTAATGCTAATGGCTTAGAATACTTTGAATCAGGAGTATGATAGTGTTTCCAGGAATTACTTAGCAGAAAAAACACGCCTGCAAAAAGCAACACCGGAATGCATAAAAACAGGATCGCTCTTTTAAGGGAATAGACTTTAAAAACAAATGAGATTCCCCAAATTAATACCATCAATAAAAGGATTGCTATACCAGTAAGCGATTGCAGGATGAATAAAAAAATAAGCATCCAAGCTATTGCTATTCCGATGAGCCATTTTTCAATAGACTTTGTTTGGATGGGTTTAAATTTTAAAATCCAAATGCCAACTAATATTGATAGGTCAATTAATAATGCAAATCGGATGTGGGAAATAAAAATAGAAATTTGACGAATATCAGAAAACTCGCCATTGAGCCATTTTGGCAAACCAATGAATGCACATGCAATACTTGCAAGAAAAACGGACAAGAAACTCAACTTCAGCAAAAGCTCATACCATGTTTTCTTTAAT
>JBBALS010000029.1:0-12574 GCA_040402915.1 Flavobacteriales bacterium | reverse complement strand
CAAGTTTTCCATTGTTAATTTTCTTAAAATCGGAATCAATTAATACACATGGAACGGGGTTCGTTGTATGCGCTGTATTGGGACTTCCATCTGGATTTTCAACATAATCGGCATTTCCATGATCTGCGATTACAATAACAGAATAATTATATTTCGCCAAGCAAAGAAGGACTTTTTCTAAACACGAATCGACAGTTTCAACCGCTTTAACGATGGCCGAATAAACACCCGTATGACCAACCATATCGGCATTTGCGAAATTCAAACAGATAAAATCTGGAGCATTTTCCTCAACGTCTTTAATCAAAGCTTCCGAAATTTCAATGGCACTCATTTCGGGTTGTAAATCGTACGTTGCAACTTTGGGAGATGGAATCATTAATCGTGATTCACCCTCAAAGGCACGCTCTTGTCCGCCCGAAAAGAAGAATGTAACGTGGGGATATTTCTCCGTTTCGGCAATACGTAATTGGGTTTTCCCAGCATTTGAAAGAACCTCGCCCAATGTTTGGGATAAATCATTTTTATGGAAGATTACTTCGATGCCTGAGTAACTTTCATCGTAATTGGTCATGGTTACATAATGCAAGGGAAGCGTTTTCATTCCCACTTCAGGCATGTCGCTTTGAGTAAGCACTTCTGTTATTTCACGGCAGCGATCGGTGCGATAATTAAAGCTTATTACAACATCACCTTCTTTAATGCACGCGTCTTCGTCAATCAAAACGATAGGTTTAATAAATTCATCGGTTTCACCAGTATTGTATCGTTGCGTTATTGTTTCAAGTATGTCAGAACTTTTTTCGCCTTCACCATGAACCAACAAATCGTAAGCGATCTTCACGCGTTCCCAGCGTTTATCACGGTCCATCGCATAATACCTACCAACAACACTTGCCAATTTTCCATGTGTGGAAGATAGTTTTGTTTGAAGCGTTTGAAGGAAATTCAATCCACTTTTGGGATCCGTATCGCGACCATCGGTAAATGCATGTACATAAAAACGTTGAATGCCATGCTGCTCAGCCAAAGCAATAAGATGATGAAGGTGCTTGTTGGATGAATGAATACAACCATCCGAAACCAAACCCAGAAAGTGCAAGCTTCGATTATCTTCATGAGCAATCCGAAACGCTTCAACAAGAACAGGATTTTGATCTATACTGCGATTCTCAATAGCATTGTTAATCTTCACCAATTCCTGAAAAACAACCCTTCCAGCACCAATATTCAAATGCCCAACTTCTGAATTTCCCATTTGACCTTCGGGCAACCCAACATTCAATCCGTCGGTTCTTAATTGTGACGAAGGATGTATTTTGTAAAGCTCATTCATAACCGGAGTTTTTGCATGAGCAATTGCATCCGAATGTGTTCCATTTCCAAGCCCCCATCCATCAAGGATGAGCAGCGCTACTTTTTTACCAGTCATTTAAATTGTATTGGAGATAAATTGCAATTCAAAAATACTCCCTTTTGGCGTATTCGATCTAATTGAAATGCTTCCTTGATGATGTTCTACCAGATATTTTACAATATATAGGCCCAATCCAGTTCCTTTCGACTGACGAGTTTCTTCATTTCCCGAACGGAAGAATTTTTCAAATACCCGTAATTTTTCATCCTCTTGTATGCCAATTCCTTGATCAGCCACTGAAACGAAAATAGAATTAGGGGATGTCCATAATTTCACAAAAATATCGGGTGTGGAATTACTGTATTTCAATGCATTTTCAATGAGATTCACAAGTATTGAACGAAATGCTAATTGATCAAACCCAAAGTTAATGTTGTTTTTAATTTCTGATTTGAGGGTAATTCCATATTTCTCATTAAACTCAAGAATTATCTCAGATAAAAAATCGCTTAGATTGCGATTCTCCTTTTGAATCATCAACACATGATTATCGATTTGTGCAGTAACTAAAATGTTCTCAGCCAAATGGTCAAGTCGGTTTGTTTCAGCAATTGCTTTCTGAATGAGTTCGATTTGTTTAGATCTATCTAAATCACGTTTCTCGAGGGTTTGTAAGTAGAGTTTTACGGAAGCAATGGGCGATTTTAACTCGTGCGTTACCGAAAGCAGGAAGTTTTTTTGTTGACGAATCACACGCGTTTCTCTTCGAAAAGATTTACGTGTTTGAATAATTCCAAGTAATAGCAGGAGAATGAAAACCAGTCCTTCGCCCAAAATCATCCAGTGCTTTTGCGAAAGTTTTTTTCGTAGAAGCATCTCAGATTCTACGCCCTGATTGATGAAATCGGAAAGACTAATTCGTAAATCGTAAATTTGATTGTTTAGGTCGAATAATAAATAAAACCACCAACAAAATTGAAGCACTACATAGCTTACCAGCACATAGAAAACAAGCAGTGAGCGCGGCGTATTTTTAAACGGGTTATTCGATTTTAACATTTTCGGAATTCAGAATCATTTCCATATAGGACTGAAGTTCTTGGAAAATGCATCCCAGGAAGTTTTAACGTAATGTCCCTCCCCAAAGAAACGCATCACAGGTTCTATTTGTTCAGGAGTTTGAAAACCTGGAAGTGGGCTGAGGATATTGAATTGTTCGTCGAGAAAGACAAAGGTTGGATACGACATTTTTCCTTGCAAGAGCATTACTGCAAGCTCATGTGTGCCGTTTCTTCCAAATTTAGGATTTACCACATACGTTGAATCATTAACTGTAATTGGGCCCTCTTTTTCGGTATTGAATTTTACAGCGTAATAGTTTTCATTCATGTATTTAACCACTTCGGGATGTGCAAATGTTGTTGCATCCATACGTTTGCACCAGCCGCACCAATCGGTGTACATGTCAATAAATATCTTTTTGGGCTCCGTTTGACGCTTTGCCATAGCTTCCGTAAAACTCATCCAACGAATACCTTCGTTTTGAGCAGAAAGAAATAAAGGGAGAAACACAAGCAGAGAAATTAGGAAGCGCATAATCAGTGATTTTCTGTAAATGTATTGATGCTTGAATGCAATTCAAAAAAAAAGCTGCTAAATCGAAACTTAGCAGCTTTTATAAATGAATGTGGAGTTTATTTAACGTCTCCCATAAGTTTCTTAACAAGCGGTGAAAATCCCGATTGACAATGTCAATCGGGATAAAAACTCCTTAACTACTCACACAGTTATTTTATTCCGTGCATCATAACCAATAGCTTTTTTGATAATAAGAATAATATCACAGAAGCTGTTCCCGCCATGAAAACAAAAATCATAAAGAAATTATAAAGGTTTTCGATTTTCATTCCTAAAAAAGCAGGTTTTTCAGGTTTAATATTCCAGATCTCAATGACTTTTGAATCCTTATCACCCTTTTTACCTTTTTCATATTTGATAATAGCAAGTTTATTGCCTTGTTTATTTAGGAAATGAGCAAAATTAAATTTAGGTTTTGAACCGACTATTAATTTTAGAGTAAAATCCGAAACCTTGGATTTAGCATCAGAGTTTATATTAATACTAATTAAAGAGTCTGTTTTTTCTTTCGCTTCAATTCCAAATAATCTATTTTTTACTCCTTCAACAAAACCAGGTTCTTTTTCTTCTTTGAAATCATCGGAAAGTAGGCTAATATCAGCTACATTGTTTTTGTAATTTAAACCCAAATCCTTAACAAAATTACTGTCAATTGTTGCAAGTTTTACTGTCTGAGTGCTATCAGCAGCTTTGAAATCAAATCCAGAAATTTTTATTGATCTCTCAAGCTTAACTTCCTCAGGATATAAAGAGCTTAAATCTCCTGCAAACTTATTAGCAGTTGCTGTTGATAAGAACCAAACACCCATTAATAAAGAAGCAAACCGAACTGGAGCTAGTTTAACAACCATTGATAAGCCAATTGGAGACAGACAAAGTTCTCCAAACGTATGAACAGTGTAAAGAGTAACCAACCAAAATAAGCTCACTTTTAAGCTAGGATCTATATCTTTAACACCAATGGCAATAATGAAATAACCAACAGCAAGTAAAAATAAACCTAATGCTTGTTTAACAGGCGAACTAGGTTCTCTGTTGTTTGCTCCAAGTTTAGTCCATATTAATGCGAATAAAGGTGCAAAAATTACAATTGCTATGGCATTGATACTTTGAAAGTAGGAAGATGGAATTTCAGTTCCAAAAATATGTCTGTCTGTTTGTTCTTGAGCAAAAAATGTTAGTGAAGCACCAGCTTGTTCAAATGCCGACCAGAAGAAAATTACAAAGAATGCAATTATAAATATTACCCAGATTTTTTGTTTTTCTTCTTTTGTTAGACTTTTATCTGTTATAATTGACGCAGGTGCAATAAGGCATAGAGTATAAATAAAAGCGCCAATTAAATCAAGACCCATAAATCCTTTAAACGCGACGAAAAGCAATAAAGAAATAGATGCCCATTGTGCAATACTTCCAACATTCATTGGATTTGCCTCTTTCTTCTCTTCAATAACTTTTTCAGGTTTTACACCAATAGGTTTTCCATTTGGATCAACAATATATTTGTTTTTCAAAAGTTCAAATACAATTGTACTGATTATCATACCTATACAAGCTGCTAGAAAGCCCCACTTAAACATACCCGGAACAATTAAGCCATCTTGGTCATAAACCTCACCAAGTCCTCCAGTTACAAGTGGAGCGATAAACGCCCCTAAATTTATACCCATGTAGAAGATTGTAAAAGCAGCATCTACTCGCTTGTCACCTTCATTATATAGCTGACCAACCATTGTGGAAATATTTGGTTTGAAAAACCCATTTCCAAAAATCAAGAAACCAAGACCAGTGAACATTAAAGTAGATGCAAGGCTAACATCCGTGTAAAATGACCCGGCAAGGAACATAAAGAATTGTCCAATAGCCATCATTATTCCACCAACAAAAATAGATCTACGATTACCCCAATATCTATCTGCAACGTACCCTCCAATAAGAGGTGTCAAATAAACTAAACCAGTGTAATTTCCATAAACAGTAGAAGCAAGCGATTTGTCAAACATTAAAGCATTTACCATGAAAAGCGTAAAAATTGCTCTCATGCCATAGTAACTAAAACGTTCCCACATTTCTGTTACAAAAAGTAAATACAGACCCTTTGGATGGGCACTTTCGATTTTATTTTCCATCAGATTTTTTATTTTAAATTATTGATTAATACGTTTTAAAATCAAAACATTCTCTTTGTTATACAGCGAATTACAAGTTTGAAAAGGATAATAAGAGTGATATCTTGAAATTAAAAACTAGTGTAAATATGTTTATTGCGAATGTACTATTTCTTCGTTCTAAAACAAGTACCTGAAAAATTTGTAGCATCGAGAGCATATTCGATTATTTTTGCATTTACCTATGATAAGTTCAACAGATAGAAGAATAATTCCAAGTATTTATACAAGCGATGGTCAATTTGCGCTGAGCGATACAAGCAATATATTGAGTTATACCGAGGCAATGGAGCAGTTGCTTCGCTTTGAAGCCGATGGTGCAGATGAAATTATTTTGATGGATGTAACCACTTCCACAGAACGCCGTCGAAACTTGCCCAAATTTTTGAAGGATGTGTGTAAAACCCTAAAGATACCATTTGTATTCGGAGGCGGAATTCATACAATTAGTGATGTTGAGGAAATGATAAAATTAGGGGTAAGTAAAGTGTATGTGAATTCGGCGGCAATTCGAAATCCTGAATTGATTAATAAAATAACAAAAGATCATGGCAGCAATTCGCTTTTAGTAGCAATAGACACGCGCCTCTCTTTTGGGCTTTGGAAGATTTTTTTAAACGGAGGTAAATCTCGAACAGAAATCGATTTGCTCAATTGGGTTGAAATGTGCCAATTGCGAGGAGCCAGTGAATTATTGGTTTCTACTGTAGCAAGAGGATATTCTGATCATAGTGTCATTAATGGAATCCTCAAAGAAATTACCTCCAATGCTCGTGTTCCAGTTATTGCCTCAGTGGGAGTTCAAAGCAAGGAAGATTTTGCTGAACTATTTACCGAAACAGGCATTCAGGGAATTGTTTCGGCGCATTTCTTTTTAAATGAAGAAGAGAATATTGCAGACGTTAAACAATTCCTTAAATCTCAAGGTATTTTGAACGAAACGGAGAGTTAAATTGATTAACGCAAAATAGTGAAATTGCCCTCGTAGGTATAATTAGAACCTAATTTATCTTTTAGCTTAATCACATAAAAATACATGTCGTTTTCTACCAACGTTTGCGACAATTGTGTTTTCCCATCCCATCCATTTTCTTTATCGAATGTTCGGTAAAGCATCTGTCCCCAACGATTAAATACCATCATGTTAAAGTCGTTGATGTCTTCTCCATAGACAGTAAATCGATCGTTTATTCCATCATCATTGGGTGAAAAAGAGGTAGGAATGAAAATCTTGTAACCAAAATCAACACGAACATTGGTGAAGGAAGTATCGTGACAACCAAATTCATTACTAAGAATTTGTGTAATTACATAAGAACCAGTATCTGCATAAGTATACACATGATCGAATTCGGAAATTGTATCTCCATTGCCCATCGCATAGCGGCAAGAATCAGCATAATCAGATAAGTCAGTCAGGGTAAATTCAGGATCGTAAATCGTAGAAATAATTGGTGATACATTGAAATTAGAAACTGGTGATGGGTTAATTTGAACCGATCCAGGCATTGAATACGTATTGCTGCATCCATTCATTCCGGTAACATTAAGTGTTACATCATAAATTCCAGGATCATTAAAAACGATGTATGGGTTTAATTGAGTAGAAGTTTGTCCATTGCTGATTGTCCATTCGCTTGTGAATGGGTAATTGTCGTTTTCTGAAAGGTTATCGAATTTAACCAAACTAGGACTACAGCTCTCGACTGAACTCGAACTGAAATTCGCAACAGGCATTTTCAAAACGTTTACTGGTGCTGAATATACATTACTTGTACAAGCCTGTTCGGTAATAGTTAAACTCACCAATTGAAGTCCGGTTGCATTAAAATGAATGCCATGTGGATTAGGATCGGAAGAGTTTTGAACATCGGCCCAAGACCCAAAATCCCATAAAAATTGAGCATTGCTGGCATTGAATATACCTTCGGCCAGAAAATCGAAAATGTTGTTTTCGAAACAAGCTGGGTTGGGTGCAACAAACGATGCAACTGGATTTGCAGTAACATGCATGGTGACAAAAGTATCTTTCACACATCCAAGTGATTCAACTCGTAAGGTGTAAACAGAATCGATTGTTCCAGCACTCAAATTACTTAATTGAATGGTTGGATTTGAAACAAGTGTGGAATTGAGACCATCAGCAGGAAGCCACGAATATGTATAGCCAGGAGTAGAAACTGCCCCTAATTGTCCCAATTCCATGGAGCAAAGGTTTAAATCAACACCCGCATCGGCAACAGGAATGGGATTCACAATGACATTACTTTGATTTACTCCCGAGGTACACGCTCCAATAACAATATATAATTGATAAGCACCTTCATAACTTTCGATGGCAGATAATAAGGTGTCTGAATGTGTGTTGGATGAAAAACCATTCGGACCCGACCAATGAAATTCAACATTGTTCAACATGGGTGTTGTTAAAAAGACAGTGTCGTTTTCGCAAACTGGCGAGTTCATTGTGATTGCCGGTAGAAATGTTCCATCAATAACAATGACTTTAAATAGACTCGGAGCGCTTACACAACCATCAATGGTGACTGTTACTGAATAATTTCCTGCATCGCTTAATGCCGATATGGGAATAGTGTTTATAGAATCGGGCGTTACAACAGCCGGTCCGGGTAAAAATGCAGGACCCGACCAAGAATAAAAATCGGCACTGCTAGTAGACTCCATGATGAGTGGAAATCCAACACAGGTAGTTATCGTATCATTTATAAGAGGAGCTGCCGGAGTTGTACTCACATAAACGGTTACATGCGCGGTGTCGATGGTTCCACAATAATCGCTAACCTGCAAAATATAGGTTGTTGTGGTACTTGGATTTACCGAATATGTTGAATCGTTAATACTAATTGGCGTGCCATTCAAACAAGAATAGGTATATGGATGTAGACCGCCTGTTGCAGATGAGGATATTGTAACTGCTCCCGAACCACTACAAATGGACTGTGATGGCCCAGTTGTTAAAGTAATTAGAGGTTTTTCAGTGATAAAAACGGTTGTACTTACTGTGCCACAGATTGTAAGGTATTCGATATTGATGGTTTCAGTTCCTTCAACAATCGCATCATCCAAAGCGGTAAGTGTAATAGATGATGTAGTTTGCCCAGCTGGGATGGTAATGGAATTGGGCATTGTTGCATAATCAACCCCATTTGTTGCTGTTCCACTGATGGTAAAAGGGAATGTATAATCGGTAGGAAGTGCTGCGTCAATGGTAAATTCAAGAGTTGCTGGAGCGCATCCTTCGTACGTTATTGTATCTCCATTGTAGGTTGTTTGTGAAATAGCGATGGGTGCAGCTCCAAAACTATTTGCTTCAAGAAAAACAGCCGAATCGAATCCACTATCGCATCCATCGGCAAGCATTAAGCGTAATGTGTAAGTCTGACAAGGAACAACGGTTGTAACTGCAGTCATTACTTTGGTATAGCCATCAAACACTATATCGTTCGGTGGCGTCATATTAAAAAACGCCGAATTTGTAGTTACACATGGGTCATTGGTAGCCATGCCGCTCGTTCCTACACTTCCATTATTAATTGTGTTGATTGTAATAGGATCTCCACTGCCCGGAACAACCGCTAAGTTTTGTTCGCCAACAATTCCTGGTCCTGAAATTAGAAAGGCAAAAGCATCATTGAATTGAGAACATACATACTCGTTATATTCTTCAGAAGCAAAAATGTATTTAAATGAGATGGGTGTGGATTGAGGAATAAAATCAAACTGAAGAATAACCCCGTCGTTTGTTGCTCCAGGAGTAAAGCAACCAGGAACAAAATCGGCGAGTTCTGGAATATTGGTCAATCCATTATCTAAAAAACCAAATGGCTGACTGCCAATCGCATCGTCGGCCATGCCTGCTTGACCAGTCGACAACATAATTCCCTGACTAAACCCTAAATTAGCTCCGCCATAATTGAATAGGCCAACTGCTTGTCCATCGCCTTGGAACTGGATATTGGAAAATGAAACTCCAGTACCAACCAAATTATTGATGTATTGTGTTGGTGTAAGTGTGGTGTCAATAGTGAACTGAGCATTCACGTTTATAGAAATTATAAAACATGAAATCAGCGCAATACAATGTTTCTTGAGTAGAATTGGTAAATTGTATTCCATATATTGAATAGCTAAATTCAAATGTAAACATTAATTTTAAAATCGGTTAATTTACATCCTCAAATATTGCATTGAATACGAAATGAGCGGAGTTTCAAAACAGGAATTCGAGAATTTAGCTGGAGCCGGAATTTTATCGTGGATGCGCATTGATGATGTAAATGCTGGTGCAAATTCATCACAGAGTAAAGAGGTTGAAAAGGAAGCCATGAAACTGCTCATAAACGAAACCATGGGATCTGGTTTTACAATGGAATATGATACTTTCGGGAAACCTTGGCCAATAAATAGAAGTGGATTTATTTCCCTAAGTCATTCTGCAAATTGGGTTGCCTTTTGTTTTCATCCAAACCAACCAATGGGAATTGATGTTGAAACAACACGTCTTCAATTGGAAAAAGTTGCCACGCGAATTTTGCATCAATCGGAGCTTTCTATCCTTGAATTATCGCAAGATAAACAACGAACTCTGCAGCTTTTTTGGGGTGGAAAAGAAGCGCTTTACAAAGCTTATGGAAAGAAAAATTTAGAATTTTCATCCCAATTGGTGCTGTCTGAAATTGAAGATGAAAGCGACAGTTTTAAAGGCGAAATTATACTGCCAGATGCTAAATGGGAATGTGAACTTTCATTGATTATGCCTGATGAAATGTCATATCTCATCTATACAAACAAGATGAATATTATCCCTACTTAAATTAAAACTAGATTGGTTTTATAATTTTGAACGATGAAAAAAATAGGCAATCAACTTCAAACTATTTGGGATGCAAAAAGTGCTCATAGGCCCTTGTTTGCTATTCTGATTGATCCGGGAAAATTATCTATTACTGCTATTCGGGATTTAATCATTCTCGCAGAAGACTGTATCGTTGATTTTATTTTTGTTGGTGGAAGTTCATGCTCGTTGCCCGTTTTTAATGAAATGATATCTTTCTTAAAAGAAGAACAAAATCGTCCGGTAATTATTTTCCCAGGAAGCGAATTCCAAGTTTCCGAAAATGCTGATGCATTGCTATTGTTGTCTTTAATTTCGGGGAGAAATCCCGACTTGTTAATAGGAAAGCATGTTGAAGCAGCCAAGCGCCTTTTTGAAAGTGGCTTGGAAGTAATTCCTACTGGGTATATTTTAATTGAAAGTGGCAAGCCAACCACTGTAGAGCAGGTGAGTGAAACAAAATCATTGCCTCGAACTAATCCTGAATTAACTCTTTCAACTGCGCTAGCTGGACAATTATTGGGCATGCAACTAATTTATTTGGAGGCGGGAAGTGGAGCAGAAAACCATGTTCCTGTTGAAACCATTGAATTGTTGAGTTCAAAGTTGAATATTCCAATCATTGTTGGCGGAGGAATAACCGATGCTGAAAAATTGCAACACGTTATTGATGCCGGCGCCGATTTGGTGGTTGTTGGAAATGCCTTGGAAAAAGACCCGCAGTTATTAAAACAATTTTCACAGGTAATACAGCAATATCAGTCCATAACGACAAATTAATTTCCTGCGGAGTGATTGATATTGTTTGAATTTGGAAGTCTCCTCTAAAACGAATCTAATAATCTTGTTAGTCGAAGTAGGAATCATCACTATTTTTTTAGATTGTTTTAAGAAAATTGAAGGATGATTTCGAATTGGAAATTAATACCTTTGCGAACTTACAAATTGTATATGGCTACTACACAAGACGTTTCTGTTGGTACATTTATTCGTTATAATAACGAACTGTGTGTTATCATTGAATGGCAACATCGCACCCCTGGAAACTTACGTGCATTTTATCAAGCAAAAATGCGTAACATTAAGAATGGTAAACTAGCTGAAAATCGCTACCGTTCGGGTGAAGAAATTGAGGTTGTTCGTGTTGATATGCGCCCGCTTCAATATCTTTATAAAGAAGGAAATAATTTTGTTTGTATGGAAAATGATACCTACGAGCAAGTATATATTGAAGAAGCTTTATTTGGCGAAAGTGCGAAATTCATGAAAGAAAACATGGAGGTAAACGTTGCTTTCGAAGGCGATTCTGTTATTTATGCAGAAGCTCCACGTTCTGTTGAACTCGAGATTACGTATACTGAACCAGGTGTTAAAGGCGATACTGCCACAAAAACACTCAAGCCAGCAACACTCGAAACAGGTGCAACAATCAACATTCCTTTATTCATCAACATTGGTGAAAAAATTAAAGTCGATACACGCACCGGAGAATACATGGAACGCGTTAAGTAATCAGCGTTTCGATCGATTCTTAATTTCGTCCAACAAGGCATTTTCGGCCTCTTTGGAATTATTCACTTGAATAAGACTTCCTGCTCCTTGATTTGTTAATTCCCCTAACATTACCAAAGCATCGGCTTTGCATGAAAAACCTATGACCGATAAAATGGTTGATTGATTTGGATTCTTGGAGGAAAGTTCTATCATTTTTCGGTCTTTCACACTCACTCGAAATGCGCCATCGGTGGCAAGAATCACCTGATTGTTTCCACCTGAAATGAACTGCTCATTGGCAATTGTATAGGCGGTTTGGATTCCCTTACTTCCGGCAGTAACGCCGCTTGCTTTAAGCGTATCTATTAATTCAAGAACGCGTTTCTTTTCATTTCCAGAAACCGTTGGCACTGCAATGCGCACATCGGTTCCATACGTAACAATAGTAATCTTATCGATTGCACGGATCGGTTCCATCAATTTTACCATCGATTGTTTAAGCAAAGGAAGTTTCTCGGGTTCTTTCATGGAACCAGAAATGTCTATCAGAAATACAATATTGTTGGGTTTATATATTCGCTCGTCCAAAAGTGATGAATGAACAAGCTCCTTGGGGATTTCGGTAATCGGTTCTTTTTGAAGAGAATCTGATTTGAATTCTGGGTTGGCTAATGGTGAAAGCAAAAATGTTTCTTTTGTTCCTCCCACCGGAATGTATTTCTCCATTGTAAGTGTTTCGTATCCGGGCGCGCTTACCACAAATGCATAAGGTCCAATGGGAATCATACTTTCCAAGATTCCATCATAAGTAGAACGTTCCGATTTCTCTCTGCTCGTTTGTGAAATATATAAGATGCTTCCTTCTTTAATCAACTTGCCAGTTGTCGAATCCAAAAAGCGAACACTGTGTTTACTCATTAAAGGTATGGATGCACTTCCGTTAGAAATTGATCCGGATTTTGGGTCGAAGTTTACGCATGCCGATAAGTCTTTGGCCAAAAGTTTTTCCAATTCGCCTTTCACATCAATGGAGAAGGGGTCTGGGCTTCCATTGTAATAAAG
>JBBALS010000028.1:0-12932 GCA_040402915.1 Flavobacteriales bacterium | reverse complement strand
TTTCAATTTTATTGGTTTGGCGAAAATTGCTAAAATCGAAGGGAAGAAAGAACTTGCAGATCAGCAATTTGCCAAAGCGCTTCAAATGGGTGCAGGGAAAAATGCAGAAGTTCTCATTCGAATTGCAGAAGCATACATTACAATCACTCCGAATGATATTCCCAAGGCTTTTACATTATTAAAAGATGCGGAAAAACTCCAACTTCGGAATCCTGAAATCCAGATTTTAAATGGTGATGCTTACATGATTTACAATGATGGATCTAGCGCTATTAAATATTATGAAAAAGCGCAGGAATTAAATCCAAGTTCACCAATTGCCATGCAACGTTTGGGTAAATTATGGGTGAATGCTCGAAACTTAGTTGGTAAAGATGGTTCTAAAGGTGCTTTGGATTATTACAACGAAGCCATTAAAACCGATCCTTCATACGCTCCTGCATACTTAGAATTGGGCGAGCTTTATTCATTGGTTCAACGGTATGAAGATGCAAAACAGAATTATATTAAGTATCTCGAATTATCAAAAGGAACTATTAGTTCACGTGTTTTATATGCGTCAACATTATACAAGACAAAGGATTATCCTGGTGCTTTGAAAGAAATTAATTCCATTTGGCAAACCGATACAAGCCGCACCGTTTTATACAGACTTGCAGCTTATTCTGCTTTTGAAACGAAAGATTTCCCCAAAGGTATTTCACACATTAATAAGTTCTTTGATCGTCATCCTGTTGGCAAATTGATCCCGAAAGATTATGCCTACTTAGGAAAATTGCTTTCAGCAACGGGGCAAGATTCTATTGCTTTGGAAAAATTGAATTACGCTTTTTCTCAAGATACTTTATCATTCGATTTATTATCGGACATCGCTTCTGTACATACGAAAATGAAGAAGTATAAAGAGGCATCAGAAGCCTATGAGAAAAAGATAAAACTAACTAAAGCTAGTTCTCGCGATTATCATCTTTTAGGAGTTACGTATTATAAGATGAATGAGTTTGGTAAAGCCGATTCTGCATTTACGCGTGTTAATGAATTAGCGCCTAAGTTTGTGCAAGGTTTCGATTGGAAAGCACGTACTCAAAGTATGCTTGATCCGGATTCAAAAGCAGGTTTGGCAAAAGTAGCTTTTGAGCAAGTAGTTTTAATTGCAGAACCCGATTCAGCCAAATATTCGAAAGAACTTATGTCGGCTTATAAATACCTTGGCTTCTATTATTTCATCACAAAGGATTTTGTGAATTCTAAAATCTGGTGGGAGAAAGTGAAAGCAATGGATCCTAACGACAAGCAAGCAAGCGATGCTTTGGGGGCTGCCGAAATGAAGTAGGATTAACGAAACGATAAATGAAAATCCCGGAATCAATATAGATTACCGGGATTTTTTGTTTTAGGATTTCATGTTTTGAAACTGAAGAGGAATGCCAACGTCTGCTCCCCGTAAAACCGACATGCTTTGTTGCAGATCGTCGATTTTCTTTCCACTTACACGCAATTGGTCATCCATAATTTGTGCTTGAACCTTTAAGCCAGAATCTTTGATGATTTTGGCAATTTTTCGGGAAGAATCTTTATCAATTCCTTGTTTGATGGTTATGTCTTTACGAACCATATTGCCTGAAGCATACTGCTGTTTCCCAAAATCCATGCACGAAGGATCAATTTTTTGTTTAATTAATCGGGAGCGAACAACATCCTCAATGGCCGTTACGCGCATTTCGTTTTCGGTTAAAATATGCACAACCAGCGATTTTTTATCGAGTTCGATTTCCGTTTTAGAATCTCTAAAATCGAACCGGGTTGTAATTTCTTTCGTTGCAGCATTTATTGCATTGTCGAGGGTTTGAATATCAACTTTGCTTACAATATCGTATGTTGGCATAAAATAATACTAGTTGTTTATGCTGCTAATGTATGAATAGTGGATTGGATGTTTCAAAAAATTAATATCAATCAAGAAAAAAAACACTTTATCTGTTCAATTAAATAAAAATGTTTTTATCTTTGCGACCTTAAGAACATAAAAGAAAAAATTACGATGCTTATCATTCCTGTTAAAGAAGGCGAATCAATTGAAAAGGCGCTTAAAAAATTCAAGCGTAAAGTTGAAAAAACTGGTCTAATCAAAAATCTACGTGAGCGTCAAAAATTCACGAAACCTTCTATCGTTCGTCGCGAAGAAATTAAAAAAGCGATTTACAGCGCACAATTCAAGTCTAACGCTGAAGCTTAATTCTGCTTCTTTCATTATACAAAGGGATTCCTCCAAAGGGAATCCCTTTTTTTGTTGATAATTCTGTTCCTTTTTTTTCGTTACATGTTTATTACCGGCTCACAATCGCTGTAAATTTCAAACATGGAAGCCATAGCCAAGTTTATTGAGCATTTGAAGTTTGAGAAACGCTATTCTCCTCATTCATTAATTGCCTATGAAGGCGATTTGAAACAATGGTCACTGTTTCTCCATTCCGAATACGAAGTATCAACATTGAATGAAGTGAATGCTCCATTTATTAGATCCTGGCTGGTGAGTTTAATGGAATCTGGGCTTGAAGCGCGCAGTGTTAATCGTAAGATTACTACACTAAAATCTTTTTATAAGTACGCTGTTCGTTGCAATTGGGTTGAAGTAAATCCAATGGGTAAAATTACCTCTCCCAAAGTATCGAAACGACTTCCTGTATACATCGAAGCTGAAAAGCTCGATTTGATGTTAGACAATCAGTTGTTTGAAGATGATTTTGATGGAAGAAGAGATCATCTCATTCTGGAACTTTTTTATGGAACAGGAATGCGTTTGTCGGAGCTCATAGGTTTATCAATCCAAAATGTGGACATCCGAAATCTGCAGTTGAAAGTTACCGGAAAACGAAATAAACAGCGTATCATTCCATTGTTCCCTTCCCTTGCAAATCAGCTTTCTAAATTCATAGATGAACGAAACGGAATTGCTTCTGAAAATTCAATCTTATTTATTCGCAAAGACGGAAAGGCATTGTATCCTGCATTAGTATACCGTTTAGTTAAAAAGTATTTGTCGACGGTGAGTACACAGAAAAAAAGAAGTCCGCATGTGCTTAGACATTCTTTTGCAACTGAAATGCTCAATAAAGGAGCTGATTTAAATGCGATAAAAGAAATTCTTGGGCATGCCAACTTAAGTGCAACCCAAGTGTATACGCACAATACCATTGAAAAATTGAAAGCTGCATACAAGCAAGCACATCCGCGTGCGTAATTCAATTGTTAAGGTTTTGTTAACCTGTTTTTGAGCGTTTTTTTTATTTAGTTTCGTACTCTATGTTCGGACTTGATATTAATCTATCTATACTACTCCTAGTCTGCATTTTATGTGCATGTGTTTTTGAGTTTATTAATGGTTTTCACGATACTGCCAATGCAGTCGCTACGGTAATATATACCAAATCGCTTAAGCCCATCCAATCTGTTGTTTTGTCTGGAGTGATGAACTCTATAGGGGTTTTTGCTGGAGGGATCGCCGTTGCCATGGGTATCGTTAATTTATTGCCTCCAGAATCTCTAGTAAATATGGAAGTTAGTCAGAACATCGCCCTGATTTTGGCCTTGTTGTTTTCGGCCATCATTTGGAATTTAGGAACATGGTATCTCGGAATTCCTGCATCCAGTTCACATACGTTAATTGGATCAATTTTAGGCGTGGGCGTTGTTTTCTCATTGACATCAGCCAATGGTGATTTATCAGGTGTAAATTGGGCTGGTGCAAATAAAACCGGATTGTCATTGCTTATTTCTCCATTGCTTGGTTTCGGTTTAACACTGTTTAGCATGACATTGTTAAGGAAATTTGTAAAAGATCCCGATATTTTTAAGGCGCCCAATGGAGATCAACCTCCAAAATTTTGGATTCGTGCTTTGTTAATTACAAGTTGCGCGGGTTTAAGTTTTACCCATGGCTCAAACGATGGACAAAAAGGAGTGGGTTTAATTATGCTCATTCTGATTAGTATCGCTCCCATGAAGTTTGCCATGGATAGCAATCGCGATTTGTATCAGATGGAAGCATCTACTCAAATTGCAATGGATAAAGTTATTCAGTTAGACAATGCGAAAATGAGTCCAATTGATCGTGCTATTGCTGAACAGATTAAAGCTGAGTTGTTTGATATTCGTCAGGTTTTTGATCGTAATAGAACTGAAAAATTGATACCTGAAAGGGAACATATTAATTTAAGAAAGGACATCATTTTTATTGGCGTTCACATAAAAAAGTTAAAGGCATCTGGGGCACTTAATTCATTATCGAAAGAGGATTTTAAAAAATTAGATTCATCGGTAAAAGAGATGAAATCGTTTACTGAATATGCTCCCAATTGGGTGATATTAATCATTTCGCTTTCATTAGGTTTAGGGACAATGATTGGATGGAAACGAATTGTCGTGACCATCGGAGAAAAAATCGGGAAGGAGAATTTAACCTATGCTCAAGGAGCAAGTGCGGGAATTCTTTCTGCATTAACAATTGGAGTTGCTAGTTATTTTGGATCACCGGTAAGTACCACACAGGTTTTGTCCTCTGGTGTAGCCGGCAGTATGGTCGCAAATAATGGAATTAAAAATCTCCAAGGCGGAACCATCCGAAACATTGCTATTGCATGGTTGCTTACACTTCCTGTTACCATGTTGCTTTCGGGAGGATTGTTTATGCTGTTTCGCTTTCTATTTTAAATTACAACCGGGGCTTTAGTTTTAATTTGCTTAAAATCGGGTAGTGATCAGAATACTTCTCTCGAATAACTTTAAAAAATAAGGATTCAAAGACTTCGGCATTGTATAAAATATAGTCGATTCTTAGAAAGGGAATTTTCCCAATATAGGTTGTACCTAATCCTGATCCAGAAGTTCGGAAGGCGTCTTTCAACCCATTCGATATTTGATGATATGCATAAGAGTTTGGAGTGTCATTGAAATCGCCACATACAATTACTGGGAAAGGGCTATCCTCAATATGTTTTTGAATAATGTTCGTTTGTCGAGCTCTTCGAATAAAAGCTCTACGCATGCGCGAAATTATTTTTTGTGGGCCATCTAAATTCGTATTGTCTTCAACGCCTGTTATGCTTTGAAGGACTTTATAATCCTCACTGCGAAAACGAATGGATTCCAAATGCAAATTGTAGATGCGAACCGTATCATCCAATAGTTTAACATCTGTAAACATGGAGATATTATCGCTACTATCGCGAAATACAATTAATCCCTTGCCAACAATTGGATAGCTCGAAAATGTAGCAATTCCCCAATGGTTTACATTTTTCACATGAGCCGAATGTTCAATGTGAACATATTTAGCACGTTGAATCTGCTTCAACGTATCGAGAGTATTAAAAACCCCGGTGTCTTCATAAAAAAACTCTTGCAAACAAAGGATATCTGCTTCTGTACCACGAATTAAATCCATGATGCTGTTGCGTGTGTTTTTGTTTTCTGTCCAATTGTACAAATCGAACAATCGAACATTGTATGAAAGTACTTTGAATGTTGAATCTTCTGCTTGAGTATTTTCAATTGGAGATTCTTCTACCGCATTTCTCCATTGATATAAATCGTTAATTTTAGAAAGACCAATGAGTATGATAATTCCCGAAAATAGGGCTCTTTTCCAACGGACGAATATCCAAAAACAGACAAAAATACTATTGAAGATGAGTAAAATCGGATACGCAAGACCCATAAAAGCAAACATCCAAAAATGTTCTGGGCTTAGGAATAATGCGAGATAAGAGGTGCCCAATCCAGCAACCGCGATGAGGTTTAGAATAAATAGAATGCGTAAAAGAAGTTCGCGTTTAAACATGGATTATCTGTGGGTAAAAATACTCATTCACTCCAACCTTTGACATCTAATATTAAAGAGTTCCAAATCTTCCAATACCTTTGCGAAGTGAAACAGATTTTACCCTTACTGCTTTTCTTGTTTTCATTTGTCATTGAAATGCATGGACAAGACAGGATTGTTCATTCTATTTATCTAATTGGAGATACTGGGAATGATACCATTCCATCAGATGCCTTGCAATTACTTGCTTTTGAAACCTTTAATGATACAGCAAGTTCGGTATTGTTTTTAGGTGATAATTGTTATCCTCAAGGTTTAAATCCCAATCAATCGGCAAAAAAAAATGCCATCGCCCAAAGGAAATTAGCCTCTCAATATGAATTGCTCATAGCGTACCGTGGAAATGTTTCTATTGTTCCCGGAAATCATGATTGGAGTAATGGCAAACGTTCGGGTAAAAAAGCAATTCAATTGCAGGCAGATTTTGCTAATTCTTGGTTTAAGGGAAATTCGATTGCGAAGAATAAGGATGCAGGAGTTTTTTCAACACCACCTGGACTTCCCGGCCCAACGCAAATTACGCTGAGTGATCAAATCGATTTGATTGCCTTGGATTCTCAATGGTGGTTGCAGTCGAATTTGTTTAATGCTGTTGAGAAATTGCCGAATATGAATCGGAAGCAAACCCGAAAAGCAACATTGTTGAAATTGGATAGTATGTTGGCTGAGTCGAACCGAAAAGGGCATATTAGCATTGTAGCCGCTCATCATCCTTTATACAGTAATGGCAAGCATGTGCATGTGAACGAACCCATGCGTTCGATAGTGAATTTTACACCATTTCAATTATTCGGTTTGCTTGGATTGAACCGATATTTTAGTCAGGATTTGCCTCAGCCACGATACAAAAGGTATCGCAAAAGCATCGTGGAAATCTTACGAAAATACCCATATGTTATGTATGTTTCCGGACATGAACATGCCATGGAATATTTCGATATCAATAACATACGTTGCATTGTAAGTGGATCGGGATCCAAACAATCTCAACTTAATCGTTATCGCTATCAAGCAAGATTCATGGACGATAACCAACGGGGATTTTTTCGCATTTGCGTTTATGAATCAGGCAAAGTAAAGCTTCATGCTTTTGGTGTAAAAGACCGAGGTGAATACTGGAATTCCGAAATATTCACAATCCCCGCATCGAACTGAATCGTACATTTACATCAAGTATTATTTTAAAACGAGATGCTGGAAATTATCCAACAATTCCTCACATTTTTTCAACCTAAAAACATCATCGAGTATGGAGGTTTAATATTCCTGCTTGCTGTTGTATTTATTGAAAATGGATTGTTTTTTGGATTTTTCCTCCCGGGTGATTCTTTGATGTTTACAGCTGGACTATTATGTGCAACCGGAGTGCTCAATCATCCCTTTGAATTGGTTATTTCTTTAGTTTTTTTAACTGCAGTATTAGGAAGCACTTTTGGATATTATTTTGGATACAAAACAGGTGATCGGCTCCATACAAGAAAAGATACCTTCTTCTTCCGAAAAAGTCATTTGCGAACTGCCGAAGAGTTTTATGCCCGATATGGTTCGAGAACGTTAATTATTGGTCGCTTTTTACCCGTAATTCGAACATTCGCTCCCATCGTAGCTGGTTTTATAAAAATGTCATTCGCGAAGTTTATGTTCGCCAATATATTGGGTGCTGCAGCTTGGGTTGGTTCTCTTTTAACACTCGGATTTTATTTGGGAACTGTTTGGCCTGATGCTGAAAAGTATTTGGGTTACATAATAATTTTGTTGATTTTGATAACGGCAATACCTGTTATCACCACTTTTATTCGTGCAAATAGAAAATCAAAAGCGCAGTAATTCGAATTTTGAAAGATTTTTGTTTCTACACAATTCCAATCAACATATCAACGTTCATAAGTTCAATTTAAACGAACCTTAATCCGCAACGCATCGGTCTACTTTTACATCCTGAAGAAGTGTATTCATGCGACAAATCATAGCTTTTCTGCTTTTGCTTTTACCGACCTGGTTATTGTCACAACAATCGTCATTTTTGCGCGATAAAGACAAAGACCTTCGTCAAGGACTCGAACTTTTCGATAAAGAAAAATTTGGTACAGCCCAACAATATTTTAATAAACTGGCTGAAGTCTATCCAGATCCTCATGCAGAAATTCGCAAGCATGCAGAGTATTATTCAGCCATTTGTGCTGTCGAATTATTCAATCCAGATGCGGAAGTTTTACTCACTCAATTCATATACAGACATCCCGAAAGTCCGCTTGTTAAACAAGCATGGTTTCAATTGGGTAAATTTTTCTTCCGCGATAAAAAATACAAAAAGGCAGATGAGTGGTTTCGTCAGGTTGATCCAGAATTGCTTTCGGATGATGAGAAAGAAGAGTTCCATTTCAAAAGTGGATACACGCATTTTAAAGTCGATCATTACGATCAAGCGTTGAAAGAATTTGCAGTTATCAAAGGAAATGAATCATCGTACGGAACAACTGCTGCTTACTATTACGCGCACATTCAATATCAAAACAACAATTATGAAGCGGCATTAGAAGATTTTTTAAAGTTGAAAGACGATGAAGTTTTTGGGGCAATTGTACCTTTCTACATTTCTCAAATCTATTATCTTCAGAAACGATTTGATAAGGTTATTCAATATGCGCAACCCGTTCTCGATTCTACCCAAAGCAAACGAGGCCCAGAAATAGCTCGCCTTATTGGAGAATCCTATTATAATACCAATCGTTATCGCGAAGCAATTCCTTATTTTGAAACCTACCGCGAAAAAGCAAGCATAACCAGAACTCGCGAAGATGAATACCAAATTGGGTTTTGTTATTTCAAAGTGAACGATTTCGAAAAAGCCATTCCTGCGTTTCAATTAGCAGTTGGCGATCAAGATGCACTCGGGCAAAATGCTTGGTATCACCTCGGTTGGTGTCAGTTGCAATTGGGGAATAAAAAATTCGCTCGCAGTGCTTGGCAACAATCTTCCAAAACCGATTTCGATACTTTAATCAAGGAGCAAGCACTTTTCGATTATGCGAAACTTGCTTACGAATTGGGGAATGATCCTTACGATGAAGCGGTTAAAGCGCTGCAAGATTATATCAACGCTTATCCAAACAGTACGCGCATGGACGATGCGTATTCCTTCTTGGTAAACATATATGCAACAACTCACAATTACAGAACAGCATTACAATCGCTCGAACGCATTAAGCGTATTTCGGAGCCTTTGAAATCTGCATATCAGCGAGTTGCTTTTTTCAGAGGTTTGGAATTATTGAACGATAAAGATTATCCTGATGCAATCAAGCACTTCGATTTATCCTTAAAGTATCCTGTAAACAAAGAAATGGCCGCCAATGCCAATTATTGGAAAGCCGATGCAAATTACCGCAAAGGCGATTATGTTGAATCCACAAAAGGTTACGAGGCATTTATTTACAGTTTGAGTGCTTTCAATCTTAAACTCTTTAACCGCGCCAATTACAATCTCGGGTATTCGTATTACAAACAGCGTAATTATACCGCTGCAATTACTTGGTTTAGAAAGTTTGTCGCTGTTCAACCTGTGTCAGATTCAAAATTGTATAACGATGCATTTCTTCGCATTGGTGACTGCTTTTTCATGAATAAGAATTATGCTGGTTCGGTCGAATATTATGACAAAGCACTTGCAATTGGAACTGCTGAAGTCGATTATGCCTTGTTTCAAAAAGGGATGGCTTTGTATGTTCAAGGCAAACTAGAAGCTCAAGTTCTGGCTTTGCAGAAACTCATCAATGAGCACAGTAATTCGCGTTATGCCGATGATGCAAAATCCGAAATATCAAACAGCTATTTGCTCTTAGGTCGCAACGACGAAGCCTATGCGATGTACGAAGGAATTCTTTTAAATCATGCGAGTAGTCCTTTGGCTCCCAACGCAAAAGTTCAAATGGGACTCATTCGTTACAACCAACATCGCGACGATGAGGCATTGAAGATTTACAAAGAAGTACTCGATTTGTATCCTGGAACCGAGGAAGCCAAAGAGGCGCAAATGGGAATCAAGAAAATTTATGTGGAGAAAGGATCAGTTTCTGAATATCAGCAATTGGCGCAAGAACGGGGACTTGAAACGATGTCCCGCACGGAGTTCGATTCAACGGCCTGGGAAGCAGCAGAGAAATCGTATTTAAAAGGCGATTGTGATTTGGCGATGGGGCAGATGAGTTCGTATTTACGTGATTTTCCGGATGGATTATTTTCCTTGAAGGCATTAGGATATGAGGCCGATTGCGAAATGAAAGCACGGAAGGTTGATGATGCAGCTCAGACATACGAGAAAATATTGCTTCGCCCGAAGAATAAATATACTGCTGAGGCGCATTTGGTTTTAGGGATTTACGAACGACAAAAAGAAGAATATCCTAAAGCAATTGCCCATTTTAAAGAATTGGAAGGGATGGCGAAAGATGCGGAACAGCTAATTCAAGCACGGAGTAATATCATGCGTTTAAGTTCAAAGCTTGGAAATACAGCTGAAGCGGAAGAATATGCAGCCAAAGTGTTGGAAACCGAAAAAGTGCAAGACGATTTAAAACACGAAGCAAACTTAATTCTGGCTCGTGCTGCTCTGATTGGTGGGAAAGACGATTTGGCCATGGAACTTTTTCAAAAACTCCGGAAGATTAATAGCGAGATAGGAGCCGAGTCGAGGTATTCGATTGCCAAGATTTATTTCAATAAAGGTGAATACAAACGTTGCGAAAAAGCCATTTTCGATTTGGTTGATGAAATGCCATCGTATGATGATTGGTTGGCCAAGGGCTTTATTCTATTGGCAGATAATTACTTGAAACTAGGTAATGTTTTTCAAGCGAAAAATACTTTGCAAAGCGTTATCGACAATCACGAAGGAAAAGAGTTGAAAGATCTAGCGCAACGTAAGTTGGATGAAATAAATAGCAATGAGAGTCCGGGGAATAAAATAGATTCTCAACCCGATCAGGAAATTGAGTTTCAAAATAATCAGAAAGATGATGGCTTGTTTGAAGAAAAACAAGAACCCGTAATTGAAGAAAGTGAACCTAAGAAAGGAGAAGGCAATGAATAAGTTTCTGCAGATTATCCTATTGATATGTCCGTTGGCATTATTTGCTCAACCTGGAAAAAACAATGATGTTATTGTTACGGGTGGCTATTCTCCCAAATTGGTTCAAGCTCAGAAAATTAATGAGCAGCCTTCCATTTCGGATACAACGGTTTCTCGGTTTCCAATAAACTACGAACTCAATAGTAGACGTGTAACAACGGTTTATGAAGTTGATCCCATTAAAGCAGCCAATGTAAAAGGAGAGCCACTTACGAAATTGTATCGTGGTTATGTAAAAGGCGGTTTTGGTTCGTATATGACCCCATATTCCGAAGTGTTTTATAATAGTATTCGATCTAAAAAATCTTCTGCAGGTGTTCATTATAAACATCTTTCATCATCGGGCCAAATAGCCAATGTTGGGTATTCTGGTTTTAGCAATAATGAACTCAATCTTTTTGGGAAATCCTTCATCAAGAAAACAACGCTTTCGGGTGGAATTGATTACCGCAGAAATGTGGTTCATTATTATGGTTTTGATAAGAACATTGCCTATAGTCAAGATCCACTAACAAACCCATATTGGGCATACAAACTTGAACGTGATAGTATCAAACAACGTTATCAATTGGTAAATATTAATGCATCGATTAGTGACAATTTTCCAGTGGATAGTCATGCAACGAAATACAAAGTAGATTTGAATTATTACAATTATTCCGACAAGTTTAAAGCACAGGAAAATGCATTTAAAGTTGCTGGGGATGTTTCGTTTTACTTCAAAACATACGATTTCAATGTGAAAGGTGGATTGGATATTTATAAAAATCAAAACGCGGATTGGTCAAACAACATGACCATCTTTAACCTACGTCCTCAAATTACTTTCTCTCAACCCAAGTGGCGATTGAAAGGTGCAATTAATATATATGCAACTTCTGATACTTCTTATGGTTTTAAGTTTATTCCTGAAGTCGATTTCGATTTGCATCTATACGAAAACATCATCATCTTAAATGCAGGAACAGACAGTCGATTAAAACGCATCACCTACAAAAACCTAACTGAAAATAATCCTTGGTTGATTTCGGATATTCTGCCTGTGAATACTTGGAGTCCTTTTCGCTTGTATGCTGGATTGCGCGGTTCAGTAAGTTCGAAAATGGCATTCAATGTTCGTGCATCCTTTACACCAAGTATCGAGAATCAGGTTTTCTTTGTGAATGATAACAGTTCGGGTAATCTAAACAAGCTTACTTATGTAACTGATAATGCCAGTCTATTTGAGGTGAATGGGGAAGTTACTTGGCAGTTGCACGAGAAAATTCGCTTCATAGCAAAAGCGGATTTCTTGGGTTATACTCCTGATAATGAATTGAAAGCTTGGCATACACCAACACTTCGCATGTCTTATGGTGGTAAATACAATTTGCGCGATAAAATCTGGATAAACGCAGCTTTGTTAACATACAACAAGCAGTATTACCGCGATTTTATTTATGGTGAATCGGGAGTTGCTCAAACCATTTCAAGAGAGTTAAAGGGAATCGCAGATATGAATTTAGGAGCAGAATATCGTTATACCAAACTATTAGGAATGTTTGTTCAAATGAATAACATCTTCAATGTGCGTTACGAACGCTACAAAAATTACCCAACACAACGTTTCAATGTGATGGCTGGAGTGAGCTATACATTCTAATTAAAACGGACTTTTAAAGCGCGCATCGTTAATAAACGAGCTGTCGGTCATTGTTTTGAGGAATGCTACCAAGTCCGCTTTTTCCTGTGTGCTTAAGTTAAGTCCAGTGCCAACGTGCTTCATTAATGGATCAACCGTTAAAGACGCTTTGCCTCCCGAATTGTAATGATCAACAACTTCTTCCAAGGTTTGAAAACGCCCATCGTGCATGTAAGGAGCGGTAAGTGCAATATTGCGTAAAGTAGGAGTGAGGAATTTACCATTATCGAAGGCATTTCCCG
>JBBALS010000027.1:8525-12954 GCA_040402915.1 Flavobacteriales bacterium | reverse complement strand
CAGCTGTTTGGGATTTGCCTGTAATTTTCATCATCGAAAATAACGGTTACGGACTCTCAACTCCAAGCAACGAGCAATTTCGTTTCAATTCGTTTACAGATAAAGGTCCGGGTTATGGAATTCCCGCTCGAAAAGTAGATGGCAACAACGTGTTGGATGTGTATGATGCGGTTCAAGAAATTAGAGCCGATATTCAGAATAATCCTCGCCCATGGCTGCTCGAATGCATGACCTTCCGTATGCGTGGTCATGAAGAAGCATCGGGAACCAAATACGTTCCTCAAGAATTATTTGACCTCTGGGGTAAGAAAGATCCTGTTGCCAATTATGAAGAATGGCTTGTACAAGAAGGCGTTTTGAATGCCGATAAAATTGCAAGTATTCGTGCAGAATTCAAGAAAACCATCGAAGCGGGCGTAGCGACCACTTTTGCCGAACCCGAAATTATCGCCGACACGCAGTTCGAATTGAACGATGTGTATGCTCCATTTGTAAGTGAATCGAAACAACCCGCATCGGAAACGAAAACAGAAAAACGCTTCATCGATGCCATTTCCGAAGGACTTGCCTTGGCCATGGAAAAGCATCCCGACTTGGTTTTAATGGGGCAAGACATCGCCGAATACGGTGGCGTTTTTAAAATTACTGAAGGATTTGTAGAACGATTTGGAAAAGATCGCGTGCGCAACACACCATTATGCGAAGCCGCAATTGTCGGAAGTAGCATGGGACTTTCAATCAATGGTATGAAATCGATGATGGAAATGCAGTTCGCCGATTTCGTTACCGAAGGGTTCAATCAAATCATCAACAACCTCGCAAAAAGTTATTACCGCTGGGGACAAAATGCCGATGTTGTTATACGCATGCCAACAGGCGCAGGTGTTGCAGCAGGTCCGTTTCACAGCCAGAGTAATGAAGCGTGGTTTACGCATACTCCTGGTTTGAAGGTCGTTTACCCAGCATTTCCAAACGATGCCAAAGGATTGTTGTTGGCTTCGTTCGAAGATCCCAATCCTGTGATGTTTTTCGAACACAAGGCAATGTATCGTAGTGTTTCAGAACCTGTGTATGACGATTACTTCACCATCGAAATTGGGAAAGCCAATCTGCTTCGCGAAGGAAATCAAGTATCAATTATTACGTATGGTTTTGGAGTGCATTGGGCGCTTGATGTGTTGAACAGACATCCTGAAATTAATGCTGATTTACTCGATCTAAGAACATTATTGCCATTCGATGAAGAAGCCATTTTGGAATCGGTAAAGAAAACAGGTCGCGTAATCATTCTTCATGAAGACTGCTTAACAGGCGGAATCGGTGGAGAAATTGCAGCGCGAATCAGTGAAAAATGTTTTGAGTACTTGGATGCACCGGTAGTTCGTTCGGCAAGTATCGACACACCCGTTCCGTTTTCAGCTGTTTTGGAGCAGAACTTTTTACCCAAAGGACGATTTGAACAACAATTGCTCGATTTGATTAATTACTGATGACAACGATTCTTGACGTTAACAAACTGTTTAAGAGCTACGGTAATAACATTGCAGTAAATTCAGTGAGTTTTCGTGTTGAGCAAGGACAAGTGTTTGGATTGCTTGGTCCCAACGGCAGTGGAAAAACGACTTTATTGGGATGTATCACCGGAATTTTACTTGCAAATCAGGGGAGTTTTTCTTGGTTTGAAGGAGCTATATTTATCAAGGCGCGTTTACGGATTGGCGCGTTAATCGAAACTCCCAATTTCTATCCCTATCTAAGTGCTTGGAAAAATCTCGAAATTGTTGCCCGAATTAAAGGATGTGACCATTCAAGAATTGATCGGGTATTGGATGAAGTTCAATTGCTTGATCGAAAAAACGATGAATTCAAAACATTTTCATTGGGAATGAAACAACGCTTGGCAATTGCTTCTGCATTGCTAAACGATCCGGAAGTTTTGGTGCTCGATGAGCCTACCAATGGATTAGATCCTCAAGGAATAAACGAAATCAGGAACATCATTCTCCAGCAAAAAGCGAAAGGAAAAACAATCATTCTTGCTAGTCATCTATTGAACGAAGTAGAGAAAGTGTGCAGCGATGTGGTGATAATTAAAAAAGGAGAAGTACTGAAAAGTGGGAAAGTTGAAGACATTCTTAATACCGGAAAACGTTTAGAACTTGCCGCCGCCGATATGGATAAACTGCGTAGTTCGTTAATGTCAATGTCGGGCATAAGCAATGTGCAAAACCGAAACGGATTTTTATTAGCTGAGTTGAATGAGGATATGAATGCCGACATGGTCAATAAATCACTTCAGGATTTAGGGATTTCCTTGAATCATCTTGCTTTGCTTAAAGCCGATCTTGAAAGTGAATTCCTAAAATTAACCCAACAATGAAAAGGCTGCTCCATATTGAATGGCTGAAGGTTTCTTCGTATAGAAGTTTTTATGTCTTTGCCGGAATATATGCCGTTCTCATTTTCTTTACCTATTATGGAGTTAACTCGTTTTTAAATTTAGGGCCACTTTTCGATGTAAATAGCGTTTATAAATTTCCGAACGTTTGGTATTTTGTGAGTTACGTATCAAGTTGGTTTTCCCCAATCTTATCACTTTTAATGATTCAATTGGTGTGTAACGAATTTGCATTTCGGACCATGCGACAACACGTTATTGACGGACTTTCGCGCCAAGAGCTGCTTACTTCAAAATTGTTGATGGCAGCAATTTTAAGTGTGTATGCCGGATGTATCACATTACTCAGCGGTTTGATTTTCGGACTTAGCAAAGGAGGAATTCCAACATCTGTCGATTTTTTCAGCGAAACAACCTATCTACTTCGAGTTATTTGGTCGAGTTTCGGCATGATGACCGCTGCAATTTTGATTGCATTACTGGTTCGTCGTTCTGCATTATCCATTTTGGTGTTTTTAGCGTTTTATTGGATTGTTGAACCATTAGTTGGAAGAATTTGGTTAACGGAAATCTATCCATACTTTCCATTAAACAGTTTGGATGAATTTATATCATCACCCATTCAATTGGAATCGATTAAACTCGGAAAGCAATCAACCCCAGTTGGGGTGACAATTGCAGGAATTATTTATCCAATCATTTTTGTATTGACTTCGTTGCAGATTATTCGGAATAAAGATTTGTAAAGGATTTTTTAATTAAGATTATTGTATTTCAAACAGAAATACCATTCCGTTAAACAATCCGATTTTCCTTTCAATAAAAAAACCTATTTTTGCGGCATTATAGTATTCATAAAATACCGGCCTTAAACCGCTGCCATGGACGATGATTACGATATTCAAAACCGAAAACCGCAGACTGGAAGAAATCCAGAAGCCGGAACCCGGTTGCTGGGTAAATGTTGTAGATCCCAGCGATGAGGAACTTGCTTGGCTCATAAAAGAATTTCCTTGGGCTGAAGAATATCATCTCGATCCGCTCGATATTGACGAAAAAGCCCGTGCCGAAAGAGACGAAGATGTATTATTTACCTTGATTAAAATCCCGCATTTTCAAGGTAAAAAAGATGAAGCTCCCTTTGTAACTATTCCATTGGGTGTTATTCAAAACAACGATTATTTCATAACAATCACCAAAGAAGACAACGTGATTGTGAATGAGTTTGAGAACAATCGGGTGAAAAATTTGCATACCCAAAAACATTACCGTTTCCTCTTACTCATCCTCTTAAAAACGGCTACCAAATTTCTAGCTCACCTCCGCGAAATCAATAAAACAGTCGACCAAATTGAAGACGATTTGCAATTGAGCATGCGTAATCAGGATATTTTCGATTTGTTAAAATATCAGAAAGTACTCATTTACTATACAACCGCGTTGAAGTCGAATGATTTGATGATGGCCCGATTGAACCGATTACAACTTCTTAGAACATACGAAGAGGACGAAGAGCTTTTTCAGGATGTTGTGACTGAGTTTCAGCAAGCCATTGAGATGACCAATATTGCCAATAATATCTTGCTTCAGATGACCTCCGCTTACGCGAGTATCATCAATAACAACATGAACAAGATTATCAAAACACTTACACTCATAACCATTGTATTGTACGTGCCCACGTTAATTGCTAGTTTTTTTGGGATGAATGTGCCCTTGCCCGGACAAAATTCAGGTGCTTCATTTTCATGGATTTTAGGGATTTCGCTTACCTTAAGTGCTGCAATTTTATTCATTTTCATGCGCCGTCGCTGGTTTTAAGGTGCAAGCCATTTTCCATTCTAAACATGCTTCTGCTGTTGAGGTAGAAGTTAAAATTGTACAAGGGGAAATTCAATTTCACGATTTGTTTTCTTGGCAATATGTGAAAGCAAACGATATTATTGAAATTTCTTATCCCGCAAAAAATCAAGCCTTACTGATTCTCGAAAATGGAACACTGTTAATTAAAGCGCCTAATATTCGAGGTAC
>JBBALS010000027.1:0-8425 GCA_040402915.1 Flavobacteriales bacterium | reverse complement strand
GCGTATGCTTTACCAGGCGGCCCAATCGTTGTTTATGCAGGAATTATAAGAAAGATGCAATCTCCCGAAGAACTAGCCGGAATTCTTGCACATGAACGTTCGCATGTACTTCGACACCATTCTACTCGCAGTATTTTTCAGAATGTATCGGGAGTATTGCTGCTCAATTTGGTTTTGGGTGACGCTTCTTCGTTCATTAACCTCATCGCCCAACAAGGGCAACAGATTCAACAACTATCCTATTCGCGTGAACTCGAACTGGAAGCCGATCGAGAAGGATTGCAACTGTTGTTAAAAAACGATATCAATCCCGAGGGAATGTTAAGTCTACTCGAAAAACTGAAGCATGAAAATACGGGTTCGTCCTTTCCTGAGTTTTTAAGTACGCATCCATTGCCCGATTCCCGAATTGAAGCATTGAAGAAGTTGCTTGTCAACCATTCGGAATCATCAACTCATTCTGATCTTGATTCTATTTGGCTGAAGTTGAAATCTCATTAATTAGCTGAGAAATTACAGTTGAATTTATACTTGAATCCGCTATCAAACTAACATTTTCAAGGAAGAATTTGGAAATTTGAAAATTGATTGCATGTATATCAAAATATAAGTGCGATTGGTTTTTCTATCTATATTTGCTGCTTAATCATTTCTATGAATACTATAAAATTTCACATAATTGTATGTGCTACTTCATTACTTGCATTGATCGCTCTTCCCTCATGTAAAAATCATCGCAATTCATCCAAGAACAATTCCCAATCATTCCTCGATTCCGCAGTTTTTGAAAATGTGGATTCCATTGCCAATTTGGAAGAAGTTGATTTTAATTGGATGGATGAACAAGCCAAAAATCAACGATATAATCCATCAGCTAAACGCATTAACGACATCATTCATACACAATTGGAAGTGAGTTTTGATATTCCCAAGAAGCAATTAATGGGGAAAGCGCGCATCGATATAAAACCTTATTTTGCTCCTGTCGATTCTTTAGTATTAGATGCCAAAGCATTTACCGTTCAGCGTGTTGCCATGATTGGAAAAGGAGAGGTATTAACTGATTTGCCATTTTCATACGACAAACTTCAGCTTCATATTTCACTAGGTAGGAAATTTACTCGCAACGAAAATTACCGTGTTTTTATTCAGTACGTTGCAAATCCCGATAGTGTTAAAACACCCGGAAGTAGTGCAATAACCGATGCCAAAGGATTATATTTCATCGATCCGAGGGAAGAAGATCCGAAAAAACCAACCCAAATTTGGACACAAGGAGAAACAGAATCTTCTTCGTGTTGGTTTCCTACCATCGATAAGCCCAACGAGAAAATGACTCAGGAAATTACCATTACGGTTCCTGAAAAATACCTCACGTTGAGTAACGGCTTAAAAACGTTGAGCAAGAAAAATGCTGATGGAACTCGCAGTGATACTTGGAAAATGGATCAACCTCATGCACCTTATTTAGCGATGATGGCCATTGGCGAATTTGCTGTTGTGAAAGATACATGGCGCAAAATACCAGTCGATTATTATGTAGAAAAAGAATTTGAACCATATGCCAAAAATATTTTCGGGAAAACGCCCGAAATGATTGAGTTTTTCTCCACTCGTTTGGGTGTAGATTATCCTTGGCCTAAGTATTCTCAAGTGGTAGTTCGCGATTATGTTTCGGGAGCTATGGAAAATACATCGGCCACACTTTTCGGAGAATTTGTGCAGCAAACACCATCCGAGATGATTGATGGAAATTTTGAAGATGTTATTTCGCATGAACTTTTTCACCATTGGTTTGGCGATTTGGTAACCTGCGAATCTTGGGCGAATTTGACACTCAACGAGTCTTTTGCAACCTACGGTGAATATTTATGGAGGGAGTTTAAATACGGTCGCGATGAAGCAGATGAGCATCTGCAAGAAGATTTCAATACGTATCTCGAAGAGTCTTTTCAGAAAAAAGTCAACTTGGTTCGTTTCAACTATGAAACTCGGGAGGATATGTTCGATCGACATACATACCAAAAAGGCGGATTGATTTTGCACATGTTGCGAAAATATTTGGGCGATGAAGCTTTTTTCGAAGGACTCAAAACCTACCTAACCGAAAATAAATTCCAAGCAGCCGAATTCCATCAGCTTCGATTGGCATTCGAAAAAGTAAGTGGCGAAGATTTGAATTGGTTTTTCAATGAGTGGTATCTCGACAAAGGGCATCCAATTTTAAGTGTAAATATTTCCTGGGATGAAACGAAGAAAGAAAGTATTGTTACAATTGAGCAAACCCAAGACTTGGAATCGGCTCCACAGTACAAAATTCCTTTGGATGTTGATATTTATGAGAAAGGAGCCATTCGTCGTTTTCGCATTGTACTTGACAGTTTAAAACAAACCTTCCGCATTCCGGCAGCTACAAAACCCGATTTATTGGTGTTGGATGCTGAGCATCAACTTTTAGGGAAACTCGATCAAAAACTGAGCACGGAAGAAGCTCAGCTGCTTTTTTACAAAGGAAAAACCTATTTAGATCGCTTTATTGCACTCGATGTTTTACTTGATCATGCATCTGAACCGGGAATGAGCGAAGTGTTGAAAAGCGCCTTGCGTGATCCATTTTGGAACATTCGTTTATACGCATTAAACCGATTGGATGAAGTCATCGCTCAAAATTTTAGCGATTTCAAGCCACTGCTTGTTCAGTTGGCGAAAAATGATTCGAAATCATCGGTAAGAGCAGCCGCATTTGATAAATTAGGTTCAAGTAATCAAAATAGCGAAGAGGATTTTTCGCTTTTTGAAGGCGCATTGAAAGATAGTTCTGCATTGGTTCAAGGAACAGCTTTAAAAGGCATGTATGCAGCAAGTCCAGAAAAAACACAAATGGCTATTGCATCCATTGAAAAACTTGCGAAGGGAAGTATGCTTTCATCCATTGCCACTATTTATGCGAACTCGGCTGTTGCAGGTAAATTTGAGTTTATGAAAGATGCGTATGCGAAAATCAGCAACCCGAACGAAAAATATATGTTTATCCAAACAATGGGGAAATATGCATTGTCGCAAGACGAAGCAACTCAGAATGCCGCCCTTTCAACCTTCGAAAATATGTCTCGAAATGAAGATGCATGGTGGTTGCGTTTGGCTGGTATTCAAGTGATTGCAGAATACCAAATGGCATATTCTAAGGAACTTGAGCAGTTAAATGCTGAAATGGAAACAACAGGAAGCTCTGCCGCAAGTGAGACGGTGAAAACTGAAAAGCTAAAAGAAAAAGCAAATTTAGTAGCGAGTCTTGCCAACATCGAATCAATGCTAGAATCCATTTTTGCTGCTGAAAAAGACAGTAATCTAATTCGCATTCTATCCGGAGGGCAGTAATCAACTTGCCAATCCGGATTCGTAACCTTCGTCAATAAGCAAGAGTTTTCCTGTTGCTGCGCTGACTGCTAACACGTCACAACGTTCATTTTCTGGATGGTCGTTGTGGCCTTTTACCCAAATAAATTTTACGTTGTGTTTGGGATAAATGCGCAGGAATCGCTGCCAAAGATCTTTATTCTTTTTTCCTGCAAACCCTTTTTTTACCCAGCCAAATACCCAACCTTTGGTAATGGAGTCGATTACGTATTTTGAATCAGAGAAAACGGTTATGTCGCTACCCGGATTTTTCAATGATTCCAATCCTATAATCACACTCAACAATTCCATGCGATTATTGGTGGTTAATCGATAGCCCTCGTTCATTTCTTTGTAATGCGGCCCCGCTCGTAATATTAATCCATAACCACCTGGTCCTGGATTACCTCGCGAAGAGCCATCGGTATAAAGTTCGATTTGCATGGCTATTGAATTTTGAATTATACAATTGTTCCGCTTAAATACTGCTCAATCACTTGAGGTAAAAACTCATATTCAAGCTCATGAATTCTTGACGAAAGCGTTTCAATAGTATCGTCATGATTGACTGGGCAACTTTTTTGAAAAAGGATTTTACCTTGATCGTATTCTTCATTAACGAGATGAATGCTAATTCCACTTTCTTGCATGTGAGCATTCAGAACGGCTTCGTGCACAAAATTGCCATACATACCTTTTCCACCAAATTGGGGTAGGAGTGAAGGATGAATGTTGATGATTTTATTGGGAAACGCTTGAATGAATTCCTCAGGAATAAGCTGCATGTATCCGGTAAGAACAATTAAGTCGGGACGATACGTGAGTTTAAGATGGTTAATCCACTTGGCATCGCTAAGTTCAGGGCCTTTTATTATTTCAAGGTTGATGCGATGGTCGTACGATATATCCAAAAACCCCCGACGTGGTTTGTTACTTACCAATGCGGAGATTTTTATTTGTGGGTTTTCCTTGAAATAAGCAATTAAACGACGTGCATTGCTCCCTTTGCCCGAACCCAATATGACCAAATTCGCCATTTTAACATGAAATTTAGCTGCGAAAATAAGTCTTTCATTATATAGAAATACAAAGACCTCAATACTTTTAGCGACACAATTAGGTTTTTAAAGTTATAAACACACTTAGTGAAAAAAAGATTTTGTTTATATTTCCTTAAACTCTTTCTTTGCACCCAATTAAACATAATACTATCGAAATGTCTGAAATTTCTTCCCGCGTTAAAGCAATTATCGTTGATAAGCTTGGAGTAGACGAAAGTGAAGTTACACCTGAAGCTTCTTTTACCAATGATTTAGGTGCCGATTCACTCGATACCGTTGAATTAATCATGGAATTCGAAAAAGAATTCAACATTGCTATTCCTGACGATCAGGCTGAGAATATCGGTACTGTTGGAGATGCAATTACCTACATCGAGAAAAACTCGAAGTAAACAATAAACTTTATTTTGTGTCATTGAGAAGAGTCGTAGTTACTGGTCTTGGTGCTGTAACACCTTTAGGCAATAATGTTCAAGATACTTGGACGGCATTGATTAATGGAGTTAGCGGCGCTGAAATGATTACACATTTTGATGCTTCAAA
The DNA here is from genome assembly GCA_040402915.1 of Flavobacteriales bacterium. GTDB lineage: Bacteria > Bacteroidota > Bacteroidia > M30B66 > M30B66 > CALQRR01. Next base: position 3,425 of record JBBALS010000027.1, on the reverse strand, counting down.
GTTCAAAACACGTTTTGCGTGTGAAGTAAAGAACTTTGATCCATCATTTGTGATAGATCGTAAGGCCGTAGGTCGTTTGGATCTTTTTGCACAGTACGCTTTGGTAGCAGCCGATCAGGCATATATCGATGCAGGTTTGAATCCAGAAAATTTCAACCCAGACCGCACCGGAGTTATCTGGGGTTCGGGTATAGGAGGTTTGGAGACATTCTTTCGTGAAGTGGAAAATTTTTCCAAGGGCGACGGAACTCCACGATTCAACCCATTTTTCATTCCTAAAATGATTGCGGACATTGCATCTGGACACATTTCCATGCGATTCGGATTTCGGGGACCCAATTTCACAACAGTTTCTGCTTGCGCATCTTCTACGAATGCCATCATCGATTCGATGTTTTACATTCGTATGGGCAAAGCCGATATTATGATGACTGGTGGTTCTGAAGCAGCTGTGAATGAGCCGGCAATGGGTGGTTTCAATGCCATGCATGCATTATCCGAACGCAACGATTCATTTAAAACTGCATCACGTCCTTTTGATGTTTCTCGCGATGGTTTCGTAATGGGTGAAGGTGGTTGTGCTTTGGTTCTTGAAGAATTGGAGCATGCTTTAAAACGCGGAGCTACCATTTACGGAGAAATTGTTGGCGGTGGTGCTTCTGCCGATGCTCATCATATCACTGCCCCTCATCCCGAAGGTTTAGGTGCGTTAAACGTGATGAAATCGGCATTAGAAGATGCAGGAATGCAACCGGAAGATTTAGATTACATTAATGTTCATGGAACTTCAACACCACTTGGAGATATTGCTGAAACAAAAGCAATCTTGGGTGTTTTTGGAGAGCATGCGTATTCTATGAATATCAGCTCAACCAAATCGATGACTGGTCACCTTCTTGGAGCTGCTGGTGCATTGGAAGCGATGGCTGCGTTACTTGCTGTTAAGAATGATATTGTTCCTCCAACCATCAATCAGGAAAACCTAGATCCTGAGTTGGATAGTAAACTGAATTTTACATTTAATAAAGCCCAAAAACGTACTGTGCGTGCTGCATTAAGTAATACGTTTGGCTTCGGAGGGCATAATGCTTCCGTTATTTTCAGGAAATATTCGGCTTAAGGTGTGAGTTACCTTTCATCCTTATTTTCCACGAACCCTAAACTTTCCAGATCAATTCGAAATCTACTTGGTTTTTGGCCAGGGAATATCCGTTTGTACGAACAAGCTTTTCGTCACCGTTCTGTTGCTAAAGAAATTCGTGCTGGAGTGAAAGATTCGAACGAACGTCTTGAATTTTTAGGAGATGCCATCTTAGGTGCCGCCATTGCCAATTACTTATTTCGGAAATTCCCATACAAAGACGAAGGCTTTCTCACCGAATTGAGGTCGCGCATGGTAAGCCGCACTTATCTGAATAAATTATCAATTAAAATTGGCATCGATAAACTCATTCAATACAACGAAACCAACCGATTGTACAAATCCATTTGCGGCGATACATTTGAAGCATTGATTGGCGCAATTTATCTCGACAAAGGATATCGCTTTACCGAAAAAATTATTTTAGAAAGGATCATTCGTTTTCATGTCGACATGGACGAACTAGAAAATCAAGATTTGAATTTTAAATCGAAGTTGATTAATTGGGCTCAAAGAGAGCGTAAAACCATAGTATTTGATGCCAGAGAAGATTCCCAAAACGATAGTCAACGTTTGTATTATGTAACAGTTCTTATTGACCATGAATCAAAAGGTGAGGGTGTTGGATTTTCTAAGAAAACGGCTGAACAAGCTGCAGCCGAAAACGCTTGTGCACTCTTATTCAGTGAGATTGATTTACCTTAGTGTTTATTGAACAATGTGACTTATCTTTACACGCTCAACATGACAAAGAAAATCACTCAAAAAGATTATGTCGATTATAACTTCTCATTAATCGGAATTTGCAGTCAAGAGGCAGATTATAAAATTTGTCACCTTTTAAATCGCGAATTTGAGATTGATTTTGAGCGTATTAACGACATCGAAATCCTATTGCCTAAACAAGGTAATGTGGTGAAATTCGCCTGTTTCAAATACGAAGATGAAGACGCCGACTTGTGTTGGTACCTCACAGCAAATAGGAATCCGGCAATTAATTTATTGCCCGAACAAAAACAAGCCGACTTTTTATTGCGCGTTATTGGCGAATCAGACCAGAACAAACCTGAAGATTTTTTAGCAAGAATTAAAGAAATAAAAACGGTATTAACCGCCTTCATAATCGACCCACATCGAATCAAATCGATAGAAAACATTCTTTTTTAACATGAACAAAGTACAAAGTAAAACCAAAGTTATTGCAACATTAGGACCTGCAACTTCTACAAAAGAAGTCCTCGAAAAGCTCATTCTTGCAGGTGTAGATGTATGCCGAATTAATTTTAGTCATGGTGCATACGAAGATCACGCAAAAGTCTTGAACTACATTCGCGAAATCAATGCTGAACTTGGTCTTCATACAGCGATTCTTGCCGATTTACAAGGACCAAAACTACGCATTGGAGAAGTTGAAAATAATGGAGTTCAATTAGTAACCGGAAACGATTTGGTTATTACGACACAAAAAGCCATTGGCAATGCAGAACGTGTTTATATTACGTATCCACAATTTCCACAGGATGTTCAAATTGGTGAAACTGTTTTGATTGATGATGGAAAGATTGTACTTCAAGTAAAAGATACAAACAAAGACGATGAAGTAGTTTGTACAGTTATTCATGGAGGAACACTTTCATCCAAGAAAGGTGTCAATTTACCGAACACTAAAATTTCACTTCCCTGCTTAACAAAAAAGGATTTACAGGATTTGAATTTTGCCTTGGAGCATGATGTGGAGTGGATTGGATTATCGTTTGTTCGCCGATCCTCCGATATTTTAGAGTTGAGAGGACATATTCAAAAAGCCAATAAAAACGCACGTATTGTAGCTAAAATTGAAAAGCCAGAAGCCATTGATGAGATTGATGGAATTATTGCAAACACGGATGCAATTATGGTTGCTCGCGGCGATTTAGGTGTGGAAATTCCAATGGAAAATGTGCCCTTGATTCAAAAAATGTTGGTGAAGAAATGTTTGGAAGCTTCCAAGCCCATCATCATTGCTACCCAAATGATGGAATCGATGATTACCAATTACAACGCTACTCGAGCAGAAGTAGGCGATGTGGCAAACTCAGTAATGGATGGTGCAGATGCTGTAATGTTGAGTGGTGAAACTTCGGTTGGTGCGCATCCTGTTCGCGTTATTGAAACAGTTCAGAAAATTCTTGCACGCGTTGAAGGTTTCGAAGGAATCTACCACAAAGGCCACAAGCAAAGTTCACAAAAGTCGCGCATGATTTCCGATGCAATATGTTTTAACGCGGTTACCATGGCAGAACAA
>JBBALS010000026.1:1713-13120 GCA_040402915.1 Flavobacteriales bacterium | reverse complement strand
TCGGCTTTTTTATCGTGCTCAATTTTAAGTTTCAGCTGTTCGAATTCCGATTTGGCTGCTTCGAAATATTTTTCACGCTCTGCCACTTTTTGCCATTCGGCGAGTAATTCCTCGCTTTCTGTTTTGTAACTATATTCTTTCGTGGCAATAAACTCTGTGAATTCATTGAAGAGTTCGGGGGTTATATTGAATGATTTAGCACTAGCTATTTCGGGATGTTTCATTCGATAACGCGTTGCAAAATCGAAGATGATGCTATTACTCATCACACTTCTTGATATGGGTGTGTATTCTTTAACCGATAAACTCACATCGGGAATAACACCTCCTCCATCGTATACTTTTCTGCCTGCGCGTGTTGAGAATTCTTTAATCATAGAATCGGGAACGGTTCCCACACTTCCGTCTTCGTTACGATGAGTGTAATCTTTTGCCTGAATGCATCGTCCACTTGGGATATAATACTTTGACGTTGTAATTTTCAATTGTGTGTTGTATGACAGAGGCCGCGAAGTTTGAACAAGCCCTTTTCCAAAACTACGCTGCCCGATAACCACTCCACGATCCAAATCTTGAATGGACCCACTCACAATTTCGGAAGCTGAAGCCGAAGAGCGATTCACCAATACCGCCAAAGGAATGGTTAAATCGACGGGTGAATTCAAGGATTTGTATATTTTATCCCACTCTTTTACTTTCCCTTTGGTGCTTACGATATCGATGTTTTTCTCCACAAAAACGTTTACAATATTTATTGCTTCACGAAGCAAGCCGCCTGGGTTTCCTCTCAAATCCAAAACAACACCTTCGAGCGCAGGATTCTCCTTCAGTTTTGTAAGCGCGTCCTTTACTTCACGTCCCGCATCTTGAGTAAACCCAGTTAACTTAATATATCCAATTTTATCGTCAATCATTCCGTAATAAGGCACATTATTCACTTTGATTTCTTCACGGATAATTGTTTTCTCAATCGGCTTTTCTTCGCCTTCTCTTTTAATCAAAAGCTTAACAGGAGTATTGGGTTGACCTTTCAGAACCTTCACTACATCGGAGGTGTTTTTCCCTTTGGTGTTTTTCCCTTCTATTTCTATGATCACATCACCTGCGCGTAAATCAGCTTTTGCAGCTGGTGCGTCTTCGTATGGTTCTGCAATGACAATTAAATCATCTTTAGTTCGAATTAATGCGCCAATTCCACCGTATTGTCCGGTTGTCATGAATCGGGCATCTTCAATATCATCTTCGGGAATGAAATTCGTGTATGGATCGAGCGATTCAAGCATGGCATCGATGCCGGTTTTAATAAGTTGCCCAGGTTGAATTTCATCTACATAATACAAATTCACCTCTCTAAAAAGGGTAGCAAAAATGTCGAGGTTTTTGGAAACTTCGAAGTAGTCATCTTTGAAACTTTGCGAAACGATGGCTACACTACCAATAAATACTATGGCAACTGCAAATCGGATTTTATTGGATGTTCTTTGAAATATATTCATAATCTTATTTTATTCAAGGTACAGGATCTTCGCCATGCCCTCCCCAAGGATTGCATCGCATGATTCGTTTTATAGTTAATACACTGCCTTTAATAGCACCATGTTTCTTTAGGGCCTCAATTCCGTATGCAGAACACGTAGGTGAATAGCGACACGCACTTGGCAATATAGGTGAAATAACCAACTGATAAAACCTGATAATAGCAATAAACAGTTTAGTTAATGGGTTTGCCATGTGTGGCTATTAAACGATTCAAAATTAGAATTATTTTCTCCTTTAATACTTCAGTACTCGTTTCAATGCTCCCAGAATAAACGAGAAAAAGATCTATCTGTTTATTTTGAGTAAGCAGTTCTTCTATAAACGATTGCTTTACAGCTCTATATGCTTCTCTGTTGCAGCGTTTAATTCGGTTTCGCTCGACTGCTTTTTTGGATATTTTTTTGGAAACGGAGATGCCAAATCGAATAGAGGGTAAATCATCTTGGACCCGCGTTCTCCAAACAATTCTATATGGATGTAATTGAAATCGTTTTCCTTTTGCAAAAACTTCAGCAACGGTTGTTCTACCATGGAGCCGTTCCTCTTTGGGAAATGTATTCATAGAACGAAATTATCGTCCTTTATTAGCCACTTTCAGATACTGCTCAATGGCCATTGTCATAGAAGGAGCTTGTGGCATTGGGGCGTTTATATCGAGAATTAAGTCGGCCTCTCTCACAGCGGCAGAAGTAGTTGGACCAAAAGCTGCGATTCGGGTTTCGTTTTGCTTAAAATCTGGAAAGTTTTGAAAAAGCGACTTGATTCCTGAAGGCGAAAAGAAAACCAGCATATCGTATTTCACATCCGATAAATCACTTAAATCGCTGCAAACAGTTCTGTAAATAACGGCCTTTGTAAATTCGATTTTGGCTTCTTCAAGAATTTCCGGATATTCATCTTTGTGAATATCAGAACAAAGCAGAAGGTATTTCTCGGTCTTATTTCTTTTAATAACTTCCATCAGTTCACTAAACTTTTGGTTACCATAAAAGATTTTCCTCTTCCGGTATTGCACATATTTCTGCAGATAAAAAGCGGTAGATTCACTAATGCAGAAATACTTCATCGATTCGGGAACAGTGATTCGCATCTCTGCGCAGAGATTAAAGAAATTATCAACCGCATTTCTGCTGGTTAAAATAACAGCACTGTGTTCAAGAATATTGATGCGTTCTTTTCGGAAATCTTTTGCTGAAACACCTTCAACATGAATAAATGATCGAAAATCAATTTTCACATTGCATTTTTTAGCAAGATCGAAGTATGGAGATTTTTCAGTCTCTGGCTTTGGCTGAGTAACGAGAATGGTACGCACTCGTTTCTCTCGCGAGTTTCCCGCTTGTTCCTCTGAAGTAACCTGTGTGGTAGCGCTCATGCTTTTTACTTAAATCAAATTTCTAACTGCTTTGACGATCAAGATCACAGGTAGAATTTCAAGGCTGCAAAAATATAAAAACAAATGGAACTTTGAAAGCCTGCTATTTCGAAAGCCTGCTAACCAGCCAATTATTAAACTATATAGATATAACAAGCAAAAGAGGAAGACTCCTGCTTTGAGGAAAACCTCATTGAATGGCGCATTTGTTAATTTGATGCCGAGTGTTATCGGAATAAATGCAATTCCAAGTATGCAATTCATTATAATAATCGACAAAACATAACTCGACGATTCATCTTGGGTGTAAAATAAACGACCAATGAATTGGATGGTTAATAGTTTAAAACTGAGAGCACCTGCTCCAATTAACAGCAGCTGAAAATAGGCAGGGAAATAGGGTAGGAATGCAGTTTGCAGATTGTAAAAACCCGAAAGTTGGTAAACAAAAACCGGCGAAACAATGAAAAACAAAAGCATGAGCAGCACAATACATCTGCGCATCATGGTGTTTTCGTCATTTATTAATTTGATTAACCCTGCTCGCTTAAAAACACCAAGTAGAATTATTTGAGTTTCTTTCTGGTAATAGGTTTTGATAATTCCAATTAAAAATAATGAAGCTAACAAAAGCAGTATTATCCAACTTTCAGAATCAATCAGGCGATCATGCGTCTGCATGTCTTTGCTGTATTGTGTAAAAAAGAAGTTGGGCAATATCTCCGTAATCGTTTCTTTAAATGGGGCTGCGGGCAAAGGAGGGCCAATAACAGCTTGAGGAATACGCGTTATAGCATCCAGCGAATCGCTCATAAGCGAATCGATACCAGTGAGTTGTATGGAATCTGGTGTACTAATCATAATTTTCGGTTTGCTAAAGTACGAAGGCCGGACGACCTTGCCAAGAATGACGAAGGAGGTCCGGCCTACAATAGCAGATATTTAAAATCTAACGACGAATAATGCGCGTCATTTTAGTACCTAATACATTTTGAACTTCCACGAAATACAGACCTTTAGCCAAATTTTCCAAACTCAATGTTGTTTGTTGAGTTCCATTGGATGATGCATTGTGGTTGATTTCGTTGACTTCGGTTCCATTTAAACTCATAATCCGAATGCGGCTTGTTGATGAGGCATTGGCATTGAATGAAACTTGAACCGAATTTCCTTCAACTGGATTAGGGAAAACGGCGAAGTCGAGGGTATTTGATTTTTCTAGGATTCCTGTATTGGGATCTTCATAAACCATATACGTGTCTTTAAATACAAGGTCTCCTGCATTGTTCCCATTCCCATTAGCAGCCATTACAGAAGCATAAAATGGAACACTTCCTGTTCCTGCTGCTGGAGCCGTCCAAGAAAAACTCCAGGATTTAGCCCCAGCTGTAGTGCTTGAGTTTCCTGCTGTTTTGTGGGTTACATAAGTACTAGAAAGCAATTGTGTTTGGGTTGAATTTGTAATTGCCAATGTTCCAAGTACATTTCCGCCCCCATCTTGAGGCGAGCATTCAAATCCCCATTTTGATATACCTGCTTGCGCGATGCTCACTGTAATAGTATAAATTCCTCCAGGAATATATCCACTTGGCGCAACATCCGAGGTAATCATTGAATCTCGAGCACTTGCAGTTCCGGAATGACATCCTGATTTAGCGCAAGTTGCATTGCTATTTGCCGGAGCACTGCTACAACCCGCAGGAGCTCCATTTGGATATGAATAGGTTGTTGTGCTGTCAATTAAAAGAGAAAATGAAATTACGCTTATGCATAATAATGCGAAGTAGATTTTTTTCATGCTTGGTAGATTTTGAAGCAAATGTAGATTTTCAATCATACATAGAAACCGCCAACAATAATTTAGAATTATTATGAATAAGGCCGTTCAGCGATTTCGCAAATACCAAAAAAATAAAGCCGGACAATCTTCAACATATTAGGTTGAAGATTGTCCGGCCAAACTATGTTTATATGCGAAATCTAACGACGAATAATGCGCGTCATTTTAGTACCTAATACATTTTGAACTTCCACGAAATACACTCCTTTAGCCAAATTTTCCAAACTTAATGCAGCATGTTGGTTTCCATTGGATGTTGCATTGTGGTTAGTTTCGTTGACTACAGTTCCATTTAAACTCATAACCCGAATGCGGCTTGTTGATGAAGCATTGGCATTGAATGAAACTTGAGCGGTATTTCCTTCCACTGGATTAGGAAAAACAGCGAAGTCAACATCATTCATATTCGGTTGAATTCCAGTAGTGATATCTTCTTCAACCGTATAGACATCGGTGTAGATTTGATCTCCACTTGAATTTCCATTGCCATTTGCTGCATTAACGGCTGCATAAAATGGAACAGCTCCTGTTCCAACAGTCGGAGCAATCCAATCGAAACTCCAAGTTTTAGATCCAGTTCCAGCATTACCAGCAGTTGTATGAGTTACATACTGATGTCCAACATTTTTAAGTTGGGTTTGGGCTGAATTTGTAATGACCAATGAACCTAGAACTGCCCCAGAGCTGTTTTGAGGTGAAATGGAGAATCCAAATTTGTTTATTCCTGCTTGTGAAATGCTTACAGTGATAGAATATGTTTGGCCCGGAATATAACCCGCAGCAGGGATATTTGACGTAATCATGTTGTCTTGTGCCGAAGCTGTTCCTGCATGGCAACCTGATTTTGCACATGTTACGCCATCGAAAGGCGATCCTGATGCACTTTGTGGAGATCCATCAGATTTAGAATGCGTGTTAGTGCTATCCAATAAAAGGGACGCTGCTACAACAAGGATACTGACAAAAAAGAAGTAAATTTTTTTCATGGTTTTGGGTTAGATTCTTCAAAAATAGGGGTTTCTTTCTAAAATGTCAAAACATTTAACAGAATTCATGTTCATTTAATTCTTGCCATTACCTTTGTAAATATGATGCAAGTAAAAAATGCGAACGATTTATGGAGTTGGTTTTCCTGTTCGAGCATCGCAAAGGTTTGGAATGCAGCCTTGTTATTTTTCTCATTCCATATTTCCAAAATCTTCAAGCGTGCTATTCATTGGGGTTTGCCCATGAGTATTTCGATTGAACCAACAACTTCCTGCAATTTGCGCTGCCCCGAATGTCCTAGTGGATTGCGAGCTTTTACTCGACCCACCGGCATGTTAAATCAACAAGAATTTAGAAACATGTTAGATCAATTTGGGAAGCAACTTTGGTCAATCAATTTTTATTTCCAAGGAGAACCCTTTTTGAATAAAGAGTTACTGCCAATGATTCATCATGCTGCTTCAAAAGGAATTTACACGGCCACTTCAACCAATGCACATTACCTCACGGCCGAAGTCGCCAAAGAAACCGTTGAATCGGGCTTGCATCGTTTAATTATTTCGCTCGATGGAACAACTCAGGAAACCTACGAACAGTATCGTATTGGTGGAAATTTATCGAAAGTGATAGAAGGTACAAAGCAGGTTGTTTTGGCCAAGAAAAATGCAGGAAGCGCAGCGCCACATATTATATTCCAATTTTTGGTAGTGAAACCTAATGAACATCAAACTCAAGATGCGCTTTTATTAGCGAAGGAACTTGGCGTGGATGAAGTTCGTTTTAAAACCGCGCAGGTGTACAATTACGAAAATGGAAATCCCTTAATTCCTGAACAGGAAAAATATGCGCGTTATCGACAAGGGAAAGACGGGAAGTGGATGCTGAAAAACAAATTTGAAAATAGCTGTTGGCGGATGTGGCAAGGTTGTGTTGTTACCTGGGACGGAGGTATAGTTCCTTGCTGTTTCGACAAAGACGCTACGCATCGATTTGGTATTCTATCGGAAGATTCTTTAAAAAACATTTGGAAAGGCGAAAAATACCAAGCCTTTCGTTCTGGAATTTTGTCAAACCGATCGGAAATAGAAATTTGCAAAAACTGCAGTGAAGGCAGTAAGGTTTGGGCTTAAAAAACAGAATTACTTTACGCGCACCAAAAGTTCTTGTGCAAAATGCTCCAAAACCGCTTTGTGAGATTCGCTTCCTTGCACATTGTAAAGCGATTTTAATGCAATATCATAATGTCGACGCATTTCCATTTCGGCATCTTCTCGAATATTCATCTTCTCGAAAAGTTGCGTAACTGCTGTCACTTTTTCAAACGAATCAAACTCCTTGCTGCTATACCATTTCTTTAGTTCGATAGCTTGTTCCGTTGAAGCTTTTTCTAAGGCTCTTAATTTCAGGTAGGTTTTTTTATTCGATAAAATATCGCCACCTGCTTGCTTGCCAAATATTTCGGGATCACCAAATACATCGAGTATATCGTCTTGCAATTGAAACGCAATGCCTAAATGACAGCCAAACTCATACAGACTCTGGGCATCTTGCTTATCTGCATTGGCACACAAAGCCCCAATCTGCAAAGCTGCACCTAACAAAACGGCTGTTTTTAAACGTATCATGTTGAGGTAATCCGACAAATTCACATCGTCTTGCCCTTCAAAATTCATGTCCCATTGTTGGCCTTCACACACATCGGTTGCCGCAATATTAAAAACCGTTAGAATCTCTGGCAAAACAGACTTCGGAGTTTTTGAAATGAGTTTGTACGCTTCTACCAACATCACATCGCCCGATAAAATGGCAATATTGCTGTTCCATTTTGTATGAACGGTTGCCATTCCTCGTCGCAAAGGAGCCTCGTCCATAATGTCGTCGTGAAGCAAGGTGAAATTGTGAAAGACTTCGATAGCCAAAGCAGCATGTTGCGCATCTTCCAATTTCCCACCCATCAGTTCGGCGCCAAGCAAGACCAAAACTGGACGCATTCGTTTACCACCCATAGCGAGTGTGTAGCGAATGGGCTCGAATAATTCAGCTGGTTCCGATGGAAAATCAAGTCTTCCAAGGGCATCAGCAAAATAATCCTGATAGCGGATTAACTCCTTCATTGTATGATAAAAGAAGTGTTTTCGATTACTTTTTTCAATCCTTCTTCAAATGTAACTAAAGGACGATTGATTAGTTTGCTCATTTTAGCGGTATCGGGTTTGCGGCGTGTCATATCGCCTTCTTCGAGCGGAGCAACGAAACGAATCTCAGATTTTGAATTTGTTAACCGGATAATGGTTTGGGCAACTTCCAAAATCGTAATCTCGATGGTCCCGCCCACATTCACCACGTCGTTAACATACATGTTTTGGTAAAATGCGTTGGAGCAGGCTTCTATATTATCGTCGATAAAGCAGAATGTTCTCGTTTGAGAGCCATCGCCATAAATTGCAATCGACTCATTGTTAAGTGCTGCACGAATAAATTTTGAAATCACAAAATCCTTGCTTTGCTTAGGACCAAACGTGTTGAAAAAACGGAAGATGGTGTATTCGAGCCCAAATTCTTTTTCATACGAACGCAAATAGGCCTCACCTACATTTTTCACAATGGCATAAGGCAAGCGAGAGTTGAGCGGGGTAGTATCCTCATTTTGAGGGAACTCAACGGGTTCTCCATATACTTCGGAAGAAGATGAAAAATACACACGACGAACACCCGTGTTTTTAGAAAGTTTTAGGATGTTTTCAATTCCAGCAATATCTTCTAAAACGGCAACTGGATGTTGTAAAGTCCTCAATACACCAACGAGTGCTGCATAATGGAAAACATAATCGAAACGGTATGCATAAAAAACTGCTGAAATGTCGCGGTAGTCATTTGCATCGCATTTTATGAAATGAATGTTTTTATGCTCCGAAACGGGCACTTTGGCTAATTCTCCTGTTCGAAGATTATCAACAACCACAACATAATTATCTGCATTTGAAGCCAACTTTTCGGCCAAACAACTTCCAACAAAACCAGCTCCTCCGGTGATTAAAATTCGTATCATCTTCCTTTTAATAAGTTGAGTAAATATTCTCCGTATCCACTTTTACGGAGTGGCTCGGCAATTTCTTCTAATTGTTTATTGTCGATAAATTTCATTCGCCAAGCAACTTCTTCAATACAACCAATATTTAATCCTTGACGTTCTTGAATTACTTGAACAAATTGTCCTGCTTGCATCAATGAATCGAACGTACCAGTATCTAACCAGGCGGTTCCTCGGTCTAAAACACCTACTTTCAGTTTGCCTTCTTTGAGATACTGTTTATTTACATCGGTAATCTCATATTCGCCACGAGCACTAGGCTTCAAATTCTTAGCAATTTCAACAACCGAGTTATCGTAAAAATAAAGTCCAGGAACAGCATAATATGATTTCGGCTGGAGTGGTTTTTCTTCAATCGAAACAGCATTCATCTGCTCGTCAAACTCAACCACACCGTAACGTTCAGGGTCTGATACATGATATGCAAAAACAACTCCTCCTTCAGGGTCGTTGTTCTTTTGCAAAAGACCCGTCATGCCCGCCCCATAAAAAATATTATCACCCAAAACCAAGGCGCATTTATCCTTGCCTATAAATTCTTCGCCAATTACAAATGCTTGGGCAAGTCCATTAGGAACAGCTTGTTCGGCATAACTGAAATTCATACCAAGACGTTTTCCATCGCCTAATAATTTTTGGAAATGGGGGAGATCGTGTGGTGTAGAAATAATTAAAATATCCCGAATGCCTGCAAGCATGAGTGTCGACAAGGGGTAATATATCATCGGCTTGTCGTAAACAGGCATTAATTGTTTGCTAACTGCCAGAGTTAGTGGGTGCAAACGCGTTCCGGATCCGCCGGCTAGAATGATTCCTTTCATCAATCTTCAGGGTGTTTATAAGGTTCTCTTCGAATGGTTAAACTATCCAAATCTATATCTTCTTCTTCATCAAATACAGCAATCATTGGTTCTTTGTATGCTTTAATTGTAAATGCCCGGTCAATAGATAAGAGCAATGTAGGAAGAAGAAGTAAATTAGTAAATAGACCCACAAAAATGGTTACCGAAATTAGGAAACCTAAGGCAATAGTTCCACCGAAAGATGAAAAAATAAATATGCTAAATCCGAAAAGCAAAATAATGGATGTGTAAATAATGCTAATACTTGTATCGCGCATTGAGGCAATTACAGCAAGTTTAATGTCATTATTATGGGTTTTTAAATCTTGACCATAGCGCGAAAAGAAGTGAATAGCTGAATCGACGGTAATACCATAGGCAATATTGAATACTAATATGGTCGATGATTTTAGCGCAATTCCATAAAATCCCATCAATCCGGCAGTAAATAAAAGTGGGATAATATTGGGAATTGCCGAAATCATCAACATCTTAAATGAATAAAACATGAAATACATCAAGCCCGAGATAAGAACGATGGCAGCAAGTAAACTCAACAAAAGATTTTTCACCAAATAATCTGTGCCTTTCAAGAAAACGATGCTTGTTCCAGTTATGCCTACATCGAATTTTTGGGGATTGAAAATGGAGTCAATTTGGGGACGGATTTCACTTCGAATTCGTTCCATTTCCTTGGTTCCTATATCGGCCATTTGAATAGAAATCCGCGTGTATTGCCTCGTGCTGTCTATAAACGAACGGGAGCTACCGGTTTTCAAATCCATGTTTTGTGCATACGGAAGCAGAAAGGAAATTTCTTCGTTATTGGGTAGAGAATAAAAGCTGGAGTCACCGCTATAAAATCCCTGTTTTGCAAATTTGATAACTTCAACTATTGAAAGCGGCTTTGAGAATTCAGGGTATTTTTTTAGAATTTCTTGCGCTTGTTCAATTTTCCGAAGCGTAGAAAGCTTCATTACACCGTTCTTTTTTTTGGTATCGATAGCAACTTCAAAGGGCATCACTCCGTGGAAATTCTTTTCGAAAAACCTCAAATCAAGAATGATTTTGTCCTTGCGCGGTATATCATCAGTGAAATTTCCGGTGGTATGCATTTTACTCATTCCCCAAGCAGAAATTCCAACAATAGCAACGGTAATGGCGTAAATCCACTTCCGTTTTTTAGTGACCATTTGAATGAGCCATTCAACCAATACATCGAAAAAACGATTGTCTAAATGTTTGGTTTGTTTGGGCTTGGGAGAGGAAACATAGGAATAGGCGATTGGCAAGATGGTTAAGCTTAGAACAAACACCTGCATGACATTGATGGAGGATAGGACCCCAAACTCTTTCAGCATTTTACTCTGCACAAAGGCAAAAGTCACAAACCCAAGTGCTGTATTGAAGTTGGTTAAAAAAGTAGCATTACCAATTTTGTGAATTACCCGCGAAATGGCTTTGATTTTATTTCCATGACCCTTGTATTCGCGGTGAAAATTATTGGTTAGGAATATACAATTTGGAATTCCAATGATGACAATTAAAGGAGGAATGAGTGCAGTAAGAATGGTTATTTGGTAGCCAAGCAGAACCATTGTTCCAACACACCAAACTACACTAATGGCAACGACAAGTAAGGGGAATAGAATTGCCTTTAACGACCTGAAAAATAAGAGTAAAACCAACGCAGTCACCAAGAGCGACATCCACAAAAACATGCCGAGCTCTTT
>JBBALS010000026.1:0-1613 GCA_040402915.1 Flavobacteriales bacterium | reverse complement strand
GGATTCTTAACAATCCGATCGATTTTAAATCGCTGAAGGGAGTCGTTCCGCTGAAGGTTGTAAACATCCGAAATGGAAAGAACCGCTTTTACCTGTGGTATTTTCTTGATTGAATCGGCTGCATTTGCCCAATCGTTAAAGAAATCACGTTGAAAGAGATTTTCACTCTCCACGCCAATAACAATCACATTGGCATCTTCACCAAACCGTTGCTTAAAGTTCGAATATATTTGAAATTCGGGATCGTCTTCCGGAAGGACCTGAGCAAGTGCATAGTTCATTTCGGCCTTGCTTGCCAGCCAACCCATGTATACCGTAGTACCAGCAATCACAATTAGAATTGCTAAACGATATCGAAGTATTATGCGTGAAAGTGCCGCCCACATGGTGCTTTAGATGAAACTCGCTTTGTTTTTTCAGTTAATATTGCCAAAGGCGCTGTGTGGCGAAGGTAGAAAAAACAAGTGTTTCCGCATTCTGATTTTTGAAGGTTTTGCTATGAATGCAAGAGAATGTTTGAAATGAAACAATTAAAATTAAAAAAACCTGCATTTGAGAATCGTAAAAAACGCAAATGCAGGTTTTTAAAAAGAATCAAAGTTTTATTTCCTCTTCCTGTTTATTGAGGAAATGATATTCTAAAAAGTGGTAGGATACATTCACTTTGATGGGTACCCAGATTTTATATTTCATCCACCATTTCATCTGCATGGAAGGGAATCCTTTCTTTAAAAAAGCTTCAATAAAAGGATTTACCCACAAGCAAACAGATTTCTCATTTTGCTCTTTCAAGATGTAACGCAAATTATTTTCAATTTCATCGGTGATGAGAATGGAAGGTTCAACTTCACCAGAGCCATTACACGATGGACATTTTTCAAGGGTCTTTATTATGAGTTCTGGACGAACACGTTGCCTTGTAATTTGAATCAATCCAAATTTACTTGGAGGAAGAATGGTATGTTTAGCACGGTCTTGCGCCATAGCTTCCCTGAGCTTGTCAAATAAGACTTTCCGATTGTTCGGAGAATGCATGTCGATAAAATCGATAACAATAATTCCACCCATATCGCGCAGGCGCAATTGACGTGCAATTTCAACAGCCGCTTCCATATTGCAATCGAAAGCATTGGTTTCTTGATCGTTATCCGAACGAGAGCGATGTCCGCTATTGACGTCAATAACGTGCATTGCTTCGGTGTGCTGAACAATTAGGTAAGCACCACTTTTCATGCTTACATTTTGTCCAAACGCTGCTTTTATCTGACGATCAACACCGAATGCTTCAAATACATCTTCTTTGCCTTTGTGTAGTTTCACAATTTTCTCCTTATCGGGAGCAATGTGGGCGATGTAATTTCGTACTTCGTTGTAAATCGTTTGGTTGTCGACAACGATGCTGTTGAATGAATCATTCAAAATGTCGCGCAACAAAGCGGATGTTCGTTTAATCTCGCCGAGCACTTTCTCTTTCGGTTGAGCACTTGGAAGATTGGCAGCCAATAAATTCCAACGTTCTACAAGTTCGTTGAGATCTTGGTCCAATTCGGCTACCTTTTTATTGGCAGCAACGGTTCTAATGATAACACCAAACCCTTTAGGTCGGATGCTTA
>JBBALS010000025.1:0-13149 GCA_040402915.1 Flavobacteriales bacterium | reverse complement strand
GAAGCGCATTAAATAAATTGTCAAAACCAATTGTAGGTATCAATGGAGTATTTGTAATGCAAGTGAGTTCTATTATTCCTGGTCTGGCTCCTAAAGAATGGAAAGATGCGAAAAATCAAGTAGTACAAACTCTTGCTGGTCGCGTTGATAGTGGTGTTTATACTGCAATACTGAAGAAAGGTAATGTTGATGACAAACGCTATCGTTTCTTTTAATTGAAATTAATTGTTTTTTAAACGCGCTTTTCTTTAATTGAGAAGCGCGTTTTTTCTTTGGTGATAGTATCAATAATCCCTCTGCTTCTTTTCTGGTGTGTATTAATGAATCTAAATTATACATGATTGCATAGCAGAGCATAAATGTAACTGAGCTCTTCAATGACAATAGTATTAATTGTAAGGCATTGAAAATCGCTAAGCCAATTATTCCGAACATTCAGTTAAAGAAGAGCGAAACGAAACATTTGATGGGTCTCTTAACAGGGAAAAACGATTCTCTTTCAATGCGGGAGTATTTTAAACACTTCTACAGATTTTCTTTAGCAATTGGAAAATAGATCTTAAGCGTTTCCGATACGGTTATGATGTATGGAAAATTGTTCCATTCATTTCAATAAAGAAAAACATAAATAATTCAATGATTAAGTTTGAATTTAATTAAGCAGTATTTTAATTAAACTCTTTCCATGCCCAGCAAGTAATAAGGTCTGCTTATTCATTGCTAATGCTTCATAGAATGCGGATGCATTTGGGGTTTGATATATTATTAAATTCGAATTATTCGATAATTCTAACAAAGAACCTTGCTGTGTAAAGCCATAAAGTTTGGAATTTAGCTTAATGACATTGCATATAATTCCAGCTTTGTCAATTGTTCTATACGAACTGCGATCATCTTCAAAACCCCAAATACCTCTTTTGTGATATTGAATAGATCTACAGCCACTGTAAACCAAACGGCCGTCAATGTTATTCAATGCGTGAATCAAGCCTTTTACATTGAGTCCTTTGCAAATAAAAGTCTTACTAGCATCTGCAAAATGATAAATAGTGGAACGAGTGCCATTAAACATCGCTGCCGCAAATCCTTTATCTCCTTCTTGGCTTAGTGCCCAGACAAACTTCCGAGTGTTTTTCCAAATTACTTCGGGCTCTTGCGTTAATGATGTATCAATACTTGCCACAAAACCCATGGGTATTCGCTTTTTCCCCCGACCAATTCCGCTGCTTCCACCGCAAACAATCAATTTGCCGGCATTGTTATACGTTAAATCATAAAAGCAACGATTCTTAAAATTTGGAAATTCCGTTTTGCTAAAATGCTCAGTAATCAGATTGTATTTATAAATTGTTCCGCGGTCGGCAGCGATGTATAAAAAATCACCGATGCGAAAGAATTTGAGGATGTTTGACCCATTGTTCGGGTATGCAATGGATTGAATTGTTCCATCAGTTCTCATTCTTTTTAAAACACCAAACTCGCCACCCAACCAAATATCACCTTCGGCCAATTGGTAAACATCGTAATAACTGCTGTCGATGTCACTGCCAACATTAATTTCTTCAATTATTTGCGCAGAGCTTTTTGCTAAGTTTAAAAGAAAAAAAGAAAAAATTAAAATAAATGATAATCGGAATGAATTCACAACGCAAATCTAATCAATTCTATTGTTTTTATTCCTTATTATGTGACTGTTTAATTATATAATCTTGATAAATAACTAGCGATTCAAGCATCAATGCAGTAGTGTAAACATCCGATTTCCAATATAATGTATTGCGAATTACAGTGCCACCAGAGAAAAATACTCCGCCGTCCCAACATAATTGCCTGTTCGTGAAAGATCCATTCTTGAATAAAAATCGAATCGCATTATCAATCTGACTCGCAAAACCAGATTCATTAGGGGCACCAAATCGTAACATCGCATTAAGTGCATAAGCCGTTGACTGAATAACATCATGCTGATTCACAATTTTTCTTGAAGAAAACGAACCATCAGGAAGTTGTGATTCTCTTAAATGATGTTTCATGAAAGCTGCAGTCTGATCGAGTTCCGAAATTCCTTTAGACCAAGCCCTTAAAGCCGCGTAATGAAGATGGTACCGATTCGGATAATAGATTCCGGCTCTACTCCAATCATTGCGTTTTGCTTTCCGTTCAATGTATAATGCTGATTGTCTTATTCCGGCTGCATCGAATTCTGAATTTTCCCCAAATGCCGATAACACATTCGCATTTACAACCGCATCAACATCATTTGCTCCATATGGAATATAGGGTTTAAAAGCATAGGGATACAACGTGCTAAAAGGAGTCAAGAAAAGCGCATTGTTAATAATTAGTCGTGGAATATTCCAGGATGGAAACGGTGCTTCTAAAGCTCTCCAAGTAAGAAATGCGCCACTCTCCCTTTTATCGAAATGGATGATGTTGTAATAATGTTGAGAATATCGAGCGGTATCTCTCCATGCTCCTAAAATAGGAGATAAGCGAATGGTGAAATCGTTTTTCTCTCCAAGTATTTTGCGCACTTTGCTATAGTAAATGAATGCTGTATATCCTTGAGAGCTGTCGTCATTATCGTTTACTACATTGGCAGCTTTTCTTATGTATGGTGAATTTAAAGGATAGCGAATGGGTCTTCGAACCAAAGCACTTTTTTTGTTTTTATGAAACATGTAGAGTCGGCCTTTGGGTAATAATTTTGGCCAAAAATTGAAACCATCGCCCTCATAAAAATCAGAGATTCGAAGAATCGCCGCATCGAGCATGGGAGGAATTTCATTCAAATCGGGGCGAATGATGAATGCAGCTGCAAGTGAATTATGAATTGACGAAGTGGAAAAGCAATTGGAATCATAAGAATCGCTTTGTTTTCCGAGTAATGCAAATGTGGTTCGCATGGTCATGATGGATGGCCACTCTCCAGCATATTGATATTCTGGAATTGTTTGGGTAATTTGTTGATCTGCTATAAATCGCAACGCAGACTGAATAGCTAATTCAACACTGTCGGATGGAATGGTTTGTGAAAAAATATTTCCAGAAATGAACGTGAATACACATGCGATTCTCCTGAAATTCATGTTTTATATATAAAAGCCAAACCCCAAAGACGTTAAAATTATCTCAGTATTTCGAAGCGATATGCATCGAGTCGAACAAAAATGAATGTCAATACGGTGAACGACCAGAGGGAAGAACCTCCGTAACTAAAAAATGGCAGAGGAATTCCAACAACAGGGGCAAGTCCGATGGTCATTCCAATATTAATTGCTAGATGGATAAAAATGATACTCGCTAAGCCATAACCATATATTCGCGAGAATGAACTTCGCTGCCTTTCAGCTAAATAAATCAACCGCAATAGTAAAAATATAAATAGCCCCATCACAGTTATACTTCCCAAAAAGCCCCATTCTTCTCCAACTGTACAGAAAATGAAATCGGTACTTTGCTCAGGAACGTAATTGTATTTGGTTTGTGTTCCGTTTAAATATCCTTTTCCTAAAATTCCGCCCGATCCAATGGCAATCATCGATTGATTCACATTGTAGCCCGCACCTTTGGGATCTACTTCTTTACCAAGCAATACATTGATACGTTTTTTTTGATGGGGCTCAAGAATATTGGTGAATGTGTAATCGACCGAATGGACAAATGCAACTGAAGCCAGCAGAATGCCCGATACAATTAGGATATTCTGCATTTTAAATCGTACAAAAAAGAAAGTTCCTGCAGCGATTATGCCCATCAAGGTTATTAAAACCAGTTCATCCATGAGTAGTGCGGCAATAAATAAGATAACCATCGCAACACCTATAATTAAAATATTGCCACTTAATCCTTCTCGGTAAAGAACCAAAATAAAAGAGCCATAAACGAGTGCTGAACCTGTTTCGTTTTGCGCAATAATGATTAAAGCAGGGACAGCAAAAATGGCTGCAGCAATCAATTTGGTGTTCAGTTTTTCAAACTTGATGTTGATGCTACTCAGGTATTTGGCCAATGCCAAATTGGTGGCAAACTTTGCAAATTCTGCAGGTTGAATTCTAAATGATCCAAGTTCTATCCATGATTTAGATCCCTTTACTTCCTTTCCCGCAAAAATTACCAAGATAAGTAGTAATACAAATGCAGCATAAAGAACCCATGCGAACTTTGGGAAAAACTCACCATCGATCACTAAAATGACAAAGGCAATAATTAGGGAAGAACCAATCCAAACGAGCTGCATTCCATAACTTTGTGATGTGTCAAAAATGCTCTTGTATTCTTCGTTATAAACAGCTGCATAAATATTAAACCAGCCCATGATTACTAATATCAAATAGAGCGATACCAATATCCAATCGATGTTCTGTAATACGGCGTCTTTGTTTCTATTGGCCATCTTTATTTTTTTGAAATCCAATCCGTTTTTTTAGGAATTAGATTCGCTTCTAAAATACGTTTTTCCATTTCTGGACGTTTTATCTCCCTGCGTAAATATTTTTCCAACATCAAACTTGCAATAGGAGCCGCCCATGTTGCACCAAATCCCGCATTTTCTACATAAACGGCAATGGCAATTTTGGGATTGTTCATGGGGGCAAAGCAAATGAAAATAGAGTGGTCTTTTCCATGAGGATTTTGAGCTGTACCAGTTTTCCCACAAATAGTAAGGGAATCAAGCTGTGCAATTCTTCCCGTTCCATTTAAAATTACATTGCGCATTCCTTCAACTACTGGTTCAAAGTAGCACCTGTTAACCGTTGTGTAATTTTTTCGTTTGTATAAAGTGTCTATCGTTCCACCTTCCACTTTTTTAATTACATGAGGAGGATAAAACCATCCACGATTTGCAATGGTTGCACAGTAATTAGCCATTTGCAGTGGAGTTGCGCCCATCTCTCCTTGTCCAATTGCCAGGGAAATTACAGTTATCGCATTCCATCTTCCAGCTCCATGATATTTATCGTAATACTTTACTGTGGGAACATTTCCTTTCGATTCTTGCGGAAGATCAACCGGAAATTTTTTACCAATGCCAAAGCTCAGCACATGATTACGCCAAACGGTAAATCCTATTTGGGTTTTTGGGTATTTCTGGAGGATATTTTTAAATGTATTGCAGTAATAGGAATTGCAGGATGTAGTTATGGAAAAGAGAAGGTTTACAGGCGATGCATGTCCATGGCATCCAACCGTTAAACCTCCAAAGTGAAATCCACTACTGCAACTAAATAGTGTTGAGCCATTAATGACTCCTTCCTGCTGACCAATTAAAGCATTAACTAGTTTGAATGTAGAGCCAGGAGGGTATTTCGCCATGGTAGCACGGTTGTACAATGGCTTTAATGTATCGAGCAACATGCGACGGTAATTCTTGCTTTTTACACGTCCAACAAGCAGGTTTGGGTCGTAGGTAGGACTTGATATAATACTCAAAACCTCACCGGTTTGGGGTTCGATGGCTACAATTGCCCCAATTTTATTTTGCATCAATTGCTCTCCATATTTTTGCAATTCGGCATCAATTGAAGAAGTTAAGCTTCGTCCTAAAACGGATGCGGTATCGTATCTTCCATCCTCAAAACTTCCTTTTTCACGGTTGTAAACATCTACCATCACAATCTTAACCCCTCGCTGTCCTCGTAAAGGTACCTCATAGCTTTTTTCAACTCCACTCAATCCCATGTTATCGCCCATACGGTAATACGGATTGTCCTTGATTAAATTCTCATCCACTTCTCCCACATATCCCAAGGCATGTGATGCAATTTTTAATGGATATTTCCGTAAGGTTCGGGCTTGAACAAAGAATCCGGGAAACTTGTAAAGTTTCTCTTGAAGTGTTGCATATGTTTCGAGTGAAAGTTCGCTTTCGAAAATTTCAGGTCTAAATGAACTGAATTTCTTTCCTTTCATCTCCTTTAGTTTCTTGATGAAATCCTCTTTGGAAATGTCTAATAATTTGCACAAATCAAGCGTGTCAATTTTTTTAACACGTTTAGGAATAACCATCAAGTCATAAGCAGCTTCATTATAAACTAGAATTTTTCCATTTCTATCGTAAATAACGCCCCGTTCTGGATATTCAATTTTGTGGCGAAGTGCATTGTCGTTTGCAGCTAACTTATAACGATCTTCAATGACCTGAATATAAAATAATCGAATCAAAAAGATCGATATCAGGCTAATGAAAATTGCACTGATTACATATTTGCGATCCGAAAACAGATTCATTTGGAGACTTCGCGATTACCCTGTGTGAGAAATTGACTGAGAACTACCAGGAAAAGTGTGCTTATGCTGCATGTTATAACACGCAACAACAACTCGAAAAAATTCAAGAAGTTAAACGACTCAATGAGGAAAAGTATAAAATGATGGACAAATATAAGGGATGAGGCATAAATCAAAAAGTTGCTAGTTCCCATTCCACTCATCGTGAGTTTCAACGTTGTTTCGTACCCCTCTCGTGGTGCAATAATATGTAAAAAACCAGGACGAAGAAATCCAATTATTAAGCAGGCCGATGCATGCATTCCTGCTGTTCCACTAAAAAGATCAATTGATAATCCCGTTATAAAGCAGACAAATAATAGAAGGATTTTATTGATGTTCACAGGAAGCATGAGTATAAATAACACATATAAATATGGGTTAAGGAAGCCATTTAAAATACCACTTATTTCTATCTGATTCAGAACGAGAACCTGAATAAAGATCAACAAAATAAAACGTACAATCTGAACTAGTATTTCGCCAATCATTGAATAACGAGGTTTTTAGCTTCTATCGTATCGCGTTCTGTTTTTAGCAGATTGCGAATTACATAAACATAGGATAACTTTTGAAAATCGGTGGCTAACTTGAGCTTGATTTCTTTGAAACTTTCTCCGCTTGTTCCAATTTCGGATACCACTCCTACTAAAATGTCGCGAGGGAAAATGCCCGAGTACGTGCTTGTTACAATGGTATCTCCAACTTTCACTTGGGCGTGACTTGGAATATCGAGCAATTTGGCGATTTGAGGATTTTCACCATCCCAAACTGAAGAGCCAAAGTAATCGTTCTTCTTAATTTTGGATGATATTTTTGTGCTGCTATGAAGTAAAGAAATAACCGTGCTAAAATGTTCGGATACATCTTTTACAATTCCTACAACTCCATTACTTCCCATAACGGCCATCTCAGGTTGAATGCCTTGCAGACTGCCTTTGTCGAGGGTGATGTAGTTGTTTACGCGTGAAACACTGTTGTTCACTACACGTGCACTGATGTATTCGTATTGTTGCAATCCAATGGTGTCGTTAACACGAAGAACACGAAAACTAGGATCATAAAACGATACAGAATCGGCACGTCGTAGTCGCGCATTTTCAGCAGAAAGTATACGATTCGTTTCTCCTAACACTAAATAATCGGTTACGTTGCTGTATGCGGTGTATACTTTCCCAACGAGTTCGTTGGATGTACTTATTACAGCCGCACGTTGATACGTGGAGTTGCGAACAAGCAAAATACCTGAAACGACCTCCAGCAAGAGAAAGACAATAAAGAAATTGTATTTTCTAATGAGGAGGAAAAAATTCCGCATAGTTTTTTATGTCAAAAAGAAATATCCAATTATCGGATAAGGAACTTGAATTTATCGCGATTTTTCAACGCGATTCCCGTTCCACGAGCAACTGCACGAAGTGGGTCTTCTGCGATGTAAACAGGAAGTTTAGTTCTTGCCGAAATACGTTTATCCAATCCGCGTAACATAGATCCTCCACCTGCAAGATAAATTCCTGTTCGGTAAATATCTGCTGAAAGCTCTGGTGGTGTCATCTCCAACGCATTCAAAATCGCCGTTTCAATCTTCGCGATGGACTTGTCCAAGCAATGTGCAATTTCTTGATACGAAACCATGATTTCTTTCGGAATTCCGGTCATCATATCTCTTCCATGAACTGCATAATCGGCTGGTGGATTATCAATTTCTGTCAATGCAGCACCAACTTCAATTTTAATACGTTCTGCAGTTCGTTCTCCAATGTGAATATTGTGTTGACGACGCATGTAATCTTCAATATCGGATGTGAAATCATCTCCCGCAACACGAATACTTTTATCGCAAACAATTCCGCCCAAGGCAATTACTGCAATCTCGGATGTGCCTCCTCCAATGTCAATAATCATATTTCCCATCGGTTCTTCCACATCGATACCAATACCGATAGCCGCTGCCATCGGTTCGTGAATTAGATACACTTCTTTGGCACCAGCATGTTCGGCTGAATCGCGAACGGCACGTTTTTCCACTTCGGTAATCCCAGATGGAATACAAATTACCATAACCAAAGAAGGTGAAAATATTTTACGCCCTGGATTAATCATTTTAATCATCCCGCGAATCATATGCTCCGCTGCGTTGAAATCTGCAATTACTCCATCTTTTAAGGGACGAATGGTTTTGATGTTTTCATGGGTTTTTCCATGCATCTGTTGTGCTTGCTTTCCAACGGCAATCACTTTGCCTGTCGAGCGCTCAATAGCGACAATAGATGGTTCGTCAACCACAACTTTATCGTTGTGAATGATGATCGTGTTGGCTGTTCCAAGATCGATCGCAATTTCCTGAGAGAAAAAATTAAATAAACCCATGTTGTTTCTGAGTTGGTATCAATGTTTAAAATGTCTTATTCCTGTAATAACCATCGCAATTCCTAGGCGATTGGCTGTATCTATACACTCTTGGTCTCGAACCGAACCTCCGGGCTGAACAATGGCCGAAATGCCAGCTTCTGCAGCAAGTTCGATATTGTCGTGGAATGGAAAAAATGCGTCGGATGCTAGAACAGCTCCTGTTGTTTCAAATCCCATGCGATGGCACTTTTCAATAGATTGCTTCACTGCATCTACGCGTGAAGTTTGACCCGTTCCACTTGCTAGTAATTGTAAATTTTTAACAAGAACAATGGCATTCGATTTTGTGTGTTTTGCTAAAATATTTGCAAATTGAAGGTCGGAAATATATGAAGGATCCGGTTGTTTTTCAGTTACGGTTTTGAAGTCGGAAGCACTCTCAAAGCGGGTGTCTCGATCTTGAATTAATGTTCCGTTGAGCGAAGAACGTAATTGGGTTTGTGGCCAATCGAATTTTTTTGTTTGAAGTATGATTCTGTTTTTCTTGCTTTTTAGTATTTCTAGGACTTCCAATGAAAAACTAGGTGCCAAAATCACTTCGAAGAATATAGAATCAACCTCTTTTGCTGTGTCAATTTCAAGCGGGGTGTTAAATATAAAAATGCCCCCGAATGCCGAAAGTGGATCCCCAGCCAAAGCTTTTTTCCAAGCAGTTAGTTGATTTGAATCAATAGCAGCTCCACAAGCATTGTTGTGTTTTATAATGGCGCAACCCGAATCGCTAAAATCTTCGATAAGAGAGAGTGCAGCATCGATGTCGAGCAAGTTATTATATGAAAGTTCTTTGCCATGCAACTGATCAAATACTTTCGAAAGATCTCCATTGAAAAATCCCTTTTGATGAGGATTTTCTCCATAACGAAGTGACTTTGTTGAATCTGCAAACCAAGAGGAAATAGCGTTGTCGTATGTCGAAATATTCGCAAATGCAGCCGCCGCAAATTGTTTTCGGTCAATTAAACGGGTGTTTCCTTGTTGATTAATAAGGAGATTGTTTAATTCAGCATACTGGTTTCTATCGGAAACAACCAAGACATCATTAAAGTTTTTTGCTGCAGCTCGAATCAAGCTGACTCCGCCAATATCTATCTTTTCGATGATTTCTTCATCACTTGCTCCGGCTTGAATTGTCTCTTGAAAAGGGTATAAATCCACAATCACCAAATCCAATTCAGGGATATCGTATTCCTCCAATTGAGCAATATCATCGGATTCGTTTCGTCGACTTAAAATTCCACCAAATATTTTGGGATGCAATGTTTTTACTCTACCTCCTAAAATAGATGGGTAGGAGGTAAGGTCTTCTACAGCAATAACTTCGATGCCTAATTTCTCTAAAAAAGTCTGAGTACCGCCTGTCGAATAAATAGTAACTCCCAATTCCTGCAGTTTAAGTGCAATGGATTCAAGGCCATCTTTATAAAAAACAGAAATGAGGGCAGTTTGAATGCCTTTATACTCCGACATATATTCATTAATGAAAGCGCAAACTTAATGAATTTAGCCCTCATTTAATCGATCCAAAATAGAATATTGGAAAGAAATGTTAAGTTTTTTTTAACAATTTGAATTCGGTTTTAAAATGTTGAATATCAAATCAATAAAATACATGTCTTTTGGTTGTTTAATGCAGCTAAGTGCTTTCTGTTTAAACGCTGTTTTTCAATTTTGCGATTACCCATTTCAATTTTCATTCGTTGAAATATTGGTTTATGTTATTTAGTTCGAAAGACATTGCATGAAATCGAAACGACACATTGTCATGAAAGTAAATTATCTACTCAATAAAGATTTAATTTAGATGAAACTCAGTTGATAAATACATTGAAATTTGCATGAAGCGCACTATTTTTGCATCTCCTGCAAAACAACAAATACATTCAATTTCGAATTTTGGGTGACAAATTCACTTCATGATTCCAGAGCATCTTTTGCATTTTATATGGCGGTTTCGATTATTTAATCAAGTTTCCTTATTGCTTCATTCTGGTGAATCATTGGAAATAATTACACCTGGAAATTATCATCAAGATTCGGGACCCGATTTCCAAAATGCTCGCATTCGAATTGATGATACCTTGTGGGCAGGAAACATCGAAATACATTTGCGTTCTTCCGATTGGTTTCGGCATCATCATGAAACAGATGCGGCTTACAACAACATCATTTTGCATGTGGTCTTAGATCACGACGCAGAAGTCTTGGATAAGAATAATCACCATGTCGCTGTTTTAGAACTCCGAAGTCTAATTGCATCGGAGCTTTTTCATCGTTGGAATTTGCTCAACGAAAGCATGTTTTCTATTCCCTGCGCGTCATTAGGTCGTCCCGATGTTATGACCATGAGAAATTGGCTTGATCGACTTGTTGCCGAACGTCTGGAAGCCAAAGCTTCTCGTGTTGCACTTTTGTTAAAACAGAATAAAAATCACTGGCAAGAAACGATGTATTGTTTTTTGTTTCGATCGATGGGAATGCAAACCAATGCAATCCCTTTTGAATTGTTGGCGCGTTCGGTTCCCTATTCAATCATTCAACTTTATAAACAAAGTAGGTTTCAATTGGAGGCAATCCTCTTTGGACAAAGTGGGCTACTTCATGAAGAACATGCCGATGAGTATCCAATATTGCTTTGGGAAGAATATCTTTTTTTGAAAAAGAAACATAAACTCAAGCCGATGGATGGGCATCTTTGGAAATTTCTTCGCATGCGCCCTCTAAATTTTCCATCGATTCGTATTGCACAATTAGCCGATTTACTCAGTGTAAATACAATTTCGCCTGATGCATTTCGAGAAATGCAAACGGTCAATGAATGGAAGTCTTGGTTTAATGTGAGTGTTTCTCCCTATTGGGAAGAACATTTTGTTTTTGATAAACCCTGCAAGAAGCAGAAAAAAATGTTGGGTAAATCGGCCGGACAGAGCTTATTGATTAATGCTCTTGTGCCTTTTCTATTTGTGTATGCAACGCATCTTGGCGATGATTTGCTTAAAGAACGTGTCTTAGATGTATTGTATAATTTATCACCCGAAAAAAATGGGATAATAAATGAATGGGTTGCTTTAGGAATTCAGCCCAGTTCCGCTGCCGAATCGCAAGGGCTGATCCAACTTAAATTGGAGTATTGCGATAAAAGGCACTGTTTAAATTGCGCCCTAGGGCATCGAATTCTCAAAGAATTTGAAAAGTGAAATTAATTTAAACGGTAAGGAACCGACAATTTGAATTCTGGAATATTTACTTGAAAAGCAGCTCCATCAACAAGGCGCTCAAATGTGTAATTGCCTTTCATTTTACCGAATTCAGATTTCAAGTTGCAAGCGGATTCATATTCGTATGATTCACCTGGACGAAGAACCGGCTGTTGTCCTACAACTCCTGCTCCATCAACATCGCGACTTTCTGAAATTGAATCAGTAATGTTCCAATGACGACGTAATAATTGTACATCGTAATCGCCAGTGTTTTCGATTTTGATTTTGTAAGTAAATAGGAAATACATTTTTGAAGGGTCAGAATAGATTTCCTGAAATTTTGTTTCAACTGAAACTTTGATGTCGTTAGTAACTTGAGTTGTCATAGCTGTCTGTTTTTGTTGAGACAATGATAGGCACAAATCATAACACAAAACAAATATGCATCTTCTGTACACCCTGATATTACTGGGCTTTTCGAATAGGTTACGTTAAAATCAGTTTTCACTTTGCAAATATGGTAAAAATCTTACACAGGGAATTGCTTAATTTTTAAATTATTGATTACGAATAGAATTCACTTGACTAATACCAATCAATTCATCATACACTTCGGTGTATTGCCTGTTATAAAAGAGAATTTGGTAGTCGTTCTCGGTATTGAAAAAGCTTCCTTCGATATACGATTCATCCCCAGAACCACCTTTCGAAGGTTGAAAAATGTAACTGTAGTTGTAAATTCCTTGCTTGAGTAAGATGTGTCCGGTATACGCCTTATTCTGAAAATCGTATTGGGGTTTGTATTGCTTTAAAAATTGCCAATCGCTAAAAGAACCGAATAAAAAAAGGTTCCCATTTACGGTTGGTGCTTCAAACGGAAGGGTAAAATTGACCCAAGTATAATCCGCATCCACTTCCGGTTCGGAGCCTTCCTGGTTTCGAATGTAAAATTTACCATTGGCTTCGGGCAGAGAGCGATAACTCGTAAAAGCACGAACAGGATCGTTCAAAAGATCTACAACAATCAATGTTGAGTCGCGAATGATATTCTTTACACGGTCGCTTTGCATGCGAAGACTACGA
The DNA here is from genome assembly GCA_040402915.1 of Flavobacteriales bacterium. Taxonomy (GTDB): domain Bacteria; phylum Bacteroidota; class Bacteroidia; order M30B66; family M30B66; genus CALQRR01. The sequence continues at coordinate 187 of JBBALS010000025.1, read as the reverse complement.
ATATCAACCCAGCGGTATTCATTTCCTCCGGGGAAACAATTTCTTCCATCATCATAATCATACGTAATGGATTGATTGTTTATTGAAAATGGTTTCAGCCAAATGGCATTATCCCAGCGATTATTTTGGCGAATCACCATTTTAACGGCAGCAGGAGCATTCGTAATTTGAACTCCACTTACATCTA
>JBBALS010000024.1:0-13393 GCA_040402915.1 Flavobacteriales bacterium | reverse complement strand
GAAAGTGCAGATGTCATTTCATTATTAAAGAAACACAATGTAGCGGTAGTATTATCAAGAATTCATAAGCTTCCTGAAACTCCCGATCGAATTCCGCAAGAGGAATTTAAACTGCCTGCAATTTTAACACAGGCTGGAATTACAGTTGCTCTTTCGTACAATGGAGAAATGGAAGCGATGGGCACTCGAAATTTGGGTTTCATTGCGGGAACTGCAGCTGCGTATGGCTTATCTTGGGTGGAAGCCTTGAATTTAATTTCGCTTAATCCGGCTAGAATATTAGCGATTGATAATAAAGAAGGAAGCATTAAAGTCGGAAAAAAAGCCAGTTTTTTTATTAGTTCTGGAAATGCATTGGATATGATGGAATCGAATGTTCAGCAAGTTTTTATCGACGGAGTTGAAACCAACACCAATACAGATCAAAAGGAACTCTATTTAAAGTACATGGAAAAATATGGGTTAAAATAAAGTTTTTCTCTTTGTAAGATTTTTAACTCCCTGTATTTTAGTTGTTTAATTATTTGTAAGTTCCATCGTGATTTAACCCAGCTTTACATACCCTTCGCTTAAAAAAATGTTACTTTTGCAGGGCTTTGGAATGTTCAAAAACCTATTCTAAGTTCAATTTATGGAATCTACCACCAATAAGAAAGAAAAAGACAACCGGCTTGTTATAATTTTAGGTGTTTTACTTGGGATTTCTACAGTAGGAAATATTTATTTGCTTAATCGCTCAAAATCAGCCGAAGGACAAGTAATCGAAGAGCACGCTCAGGTCGATTCGCTCAATTCCTTTAAACTCGCATTGGAAAACGATTTTGAAGCAATGACTTTTGAACTCGATCAATTCAAAGGGAAAAACATACAACTCGACAGTCTTCTTGAAAAAGCCAATAGCGATATCGCTAAGCAAAAGCAGAAGATTGATAAACTTGTAAAAGAAAACAAGGATATCGATTTATTGAGACGTCAGTTTGCGGAGATGAAAGCGATTCGAGATGGCTATCGTCAACAAATTGATCAATTAATTAAAGAAAACAAGGAACTGAGATTTGCAAACATCAACTTAAGTCAAGAGGTTGATGACTTGAATAAATCCAAAAAAGATTTAAGCCAAAAAGTGGAACTCGCTTCAGTTCTGAAAGCCGAAAGTATCGATGTAAAAGCACTCCGTGAGAAAGGAAAAGGGAAACTTGAAGTTACCGAAAAGGCAAAGCGAGTGAGCCGAATATCAACCACGTTTATTGTGGCAGAAAATAAAGTGGCTCCCAAAGGAGAACGCGATGTGGTTTTGAGAATTCTAAAGCCCGATGGTTATGTACTTACCGATCCGAATAATGCAAGTGGGTCGTTTACCAAAGAAGATGGACGATCATCTGAATTCACTCTTCGTAAGAAGATTCAATATAACAACAACCGCGAAGAAGTAGTTTTCGATTGGGATCAATTAGAAGAGTTGAAAGCCGGTTTGTACATTTCCGAAATTTATTTAGATGGTAAATTGATGGGGAATTACAAGTTCAATCTGAAGTAATTTCTTCGTTCTCTCCATGTCTTTGCCAACATTACGTATTCCTCAACTTCAGGATCAATCATCCATGTTGGAACCGTATTTTGGACAGAAAGATTTGCTCCGAGATTTAATTCTTCAATTAAAAAAAGACTTTGCCTCGGCTGGTGTTCCTGTTAAATTATTACTTACTCGAAAATATACCTTCGACGAACTCTGTGAAACTCTCCAGATTTCCTTTCGAGACAAGACCGCTCAACAATTGTTCAATGTTCTATACAGAATTGATGTTTCTGAAAAGCAACTTTACGAAGGAATGCCAACTCCCGGAATTGATGATCGACTCTTTGCTGAAATCATTATCAAACGAGAGCTCCAGAAGGTGGTATTGCGCAAACTATACAGTAGCAACAATCCAATAAATACAGAATCATAACCTTGTCAGTTAAAAACCAAGGCGCTTTTACTAATTCTCTTCAAAACATTGGATTCTCAATACGTCAAAAATATAAATAAGAGATTCCGTATTTGATAATATAGTTGAAAGTCATTTTTAATAAATCTATTACAAGAACTTTCCAGATTGCTGTCAGGACAGGATTCGCAAACCAAATCAAATAGTTCAGTTTTTCAAACCCTCTTTTGATTTATTTGGGTTAAATTTGCCCTCCAATTTTTTGCTTCTTGATGGATTCATTTTCGTATATCTCCAATGCCGATCCCTCGGCGCTTGATCATTTATATCAACAATACCTTCAAAACCCAACGTCTGTAGACGAAAGTTGGGGGAAGTTTTTTGAAGGAATTGAATTTGCAAATAAGCATTACAACATCAAGCCATCCAATGGCGTAGAGACTATTCCGGAAAATGTAAGCAAGGAATTTAAAGTCATCAATCTCATAAATGCATACCGTTCTCGCGGTCATCTGTTCACGAAAACGAATCCAGTTCGTGAGCGCCGTAAGTATACTCCTACTTTAGATGTAGAAAATTTTGGATTGACTTCATCCGACATGGAAACCGTTTTTCAGGCGGGTTCACTCCTCGGAATTGGAGTAGCAAAATTGCAACTGATTATTGCTCATTTGAAAGAAACCTATTGCTCTAGCATTGGTGTTGAATATATGTACATGCGGAATCAGGAAGCTGTGAGCTGGATTCAAACGCGCATGGAAAATTCCAAAGGAAATGCTAAGTATTCGGTAGAAGATAAAATTCAGATTTTTTCTAAGCTGAACGATGCCGTTGGATTTGAATCTTTTTTGGATAAGAAATTTGTTGGACAAAAACGCTTTTCACTCGAAGGCTGCGAAGCCCTTATTCCTGCCCTCGATCATGTCATCGAAAACGGTGCAAAATTGGGTATTCGCGAGTTTGTTATGGGAATGGCGCATCGTGGACGATTAAACGTGCTTTCGAACATTTTCAAAAAAGACGCACGCAGCATATTCACCGAATTTGAAGGAAAAGAATATGATGACGAAGGAGAATTTTCGGGTGATGTAAAATACCATCTTGGATACTCTTCTCGTGTAAAAACACGTGGTGGCGAAAATATCCGCATGACACTTTCCCCAAATCCATCGCATCTCGAGGCTGTTGGTCCTGTCGTGGAAGGATTGGCTCGTGCATTTGCCGATACCGAACATGCGAATAATTACCAAAAAATTGCTCCCATCATCATTCACGGAGATGCAGCTGTTGCAGCACAAGGCGTAGTTTATGAAGTAGTGCAAATGGCCAAACTCGATGGCTACAAAACAGGAGGAACAATTCACATTGTAGTAAATAACCAAGTTGGTTTTACAACCAATTACCTCGATGCTCGGACATCAATATATTGCACCGATGTGGCGAAAGTCACGCTAAGTCCAGTATTTCACGTGAATGCCGACGACGTTGAAGCGGTTGTTTATGCTGTTCAATTAGCGATGGAGTTTCGTCAACAATTCCAAGGGGATGTTTTTATCGATCTTTTGGGTTATAGAAAATACGGTCATAACGAAGGCGATGAACCTCGTTTTACTCAACCAATCTTATACAAAGCCATTGCGAGTCACGCTAATCCGCGTAAAATCTATTTCGATCGCTTGTTGGCAGAAGGTGTAATTACGCAGGAACAAGCCGATGGCTTTGATTCTGAATTGCGATCAAACCTAGACGCTGCGCTTGAAGATGCACGTAAACGTTCGTTAACAGTCATAAGCCCATTTCTCGGCGATCAATGGAAACACATTCGTGCTTCTAAATTGACAGATTTTGAGCAATCTCCAGAAACAGGTGTTTCAGAAAAACGTCTTAAGGAAATTGCCAAAGTACTATACACTGTTCCCGAAGGGATGAGCTTTTTCAAGAAAATGGAAAAGCTTCTTAACGACCGTCGAAATATGATCGAGAAAAGCGATTCGCTCGACTGGGGAATGGCCGAATTGCTTTCGTATGGTTCATTGTTAATGGATGGAAATCCGATTCGCTTCTCTGGACAAGATGTGGAACGCGGAACCTTTTCTCACCGTCACGCTGTTTTAAAAATTGAAGATTCCGAAGAAGAATATGTACCACTCAGTAATTTGAGTGTTAAACAAGCCGATTTCCAAATTTACAATTCACTGCTTAGCGAGTACGGTGTTTTAGGATTCGATTATGGATATTCGCTCGCAATGCCCGATTCACTTACAGTTTGGGAAGCGCAGTTTGGCGATTTCAGTAACGGAGCTCAGATTATCATCGATCAATTTATCAGTTCAGCCGAAGACAAATGGCGCAGCATGAGTAGTTTGGTTATGCTTCTTCCTCACGGATACGAAGGTCAGGGAGCCGAGCATAGTTCGGGGCGAATGGAACGTTTCCTCACATTGTGCGCAGAACAGAATATGTATGTGACCAATGTAACTTCTCCGGCCAATTATTTTCACATGATTCGCCGTCAGCTGAAGAGTGAAATTCGCAAACCGCTAATCGTTTTTACACCCAAGAGTTTATTGCGTCATCCTAAATGTGTAAGTCCGCTTAAAGATTTAGTAAAAGGACGTTTTCAAGAACTTATCGACGATTCGCAGGCTCAAGCAAGCAAGGTTGAAAAAATCATTTTCTGCACAGGTAAAATCTATTTCGATTTGCTTGAAGAACAAGAAAATCGCAAATCTTCCAACACAGCCATTGTGCGCTTAGAACAATTGTATCCTTTCCCTCAAAAGCAATTCGATGCCATCGTGAAAAAATACAGCAAAGCAAAAAACATGGTCTGGGCTCAAGAAGAACCTGAAAACATGGGTGCTTGGCCATACATTCTGCGACTGTTTCGTTATTCAAATATTCAGGTTGTTTCGCGTGCCGAAAGCGGAAGTCCGGCAACTGGAAGTTCGAAACGTCACGCCGTTGAACATAAAAAACTCATGACTGCGATCTTTGAATAATAGTAGATTTTTCAATCAACAAATCAGGTTCAATAACTCATCAAAAATTGCGGTTTATTCCGACCGAAATACTATAATTTTAGCGCAACAATTTAGAAGCATCTCCTATGATTATCGATCTTAAAGTTCCCTCACCTGGCGAATCAATCAATGAAGTTGAAATTGCCAACTGGCTCAAGCAAGAAGGCGATTATGTTGAAAAAGATGAGGAGCTATGCGAAATCGATTCCGACAAGGCAACATTAACAATCAATGCCGAAGCATCTGGGAAATTAAGCATCAAAGTAACTGCAGGAACAACGGTTAATGTAGGTGATGTAATTGCAACCATCGATACATCTGTCGAAGGTGCTCCCAAAGTTGTCAAAGCGAAAACAGAATCTGTCTCAGCGCCTGCTGCCAAATTGGAAGAAAAACCTGCTGCAATTGCTGCCTCTGCGCCATCATACGCAACAGGAACACCTTCTCCAGCGGCTGCTAAAATAATGACAGAGAATAACATCAAATCCAACGATGTAAAAGGTTCTGGTCCGGCAGGAAGAATCACCAAAGGCGATGTAAATGCTTTATTGGCATCTGGATTTGGTGGAAAAACTGCCGAAGGAAATCGTAGTTTGAAACGTGAAAAAATGACCACTTTGAGGAAGAAAATTTCTCAACGATTGGTGAGCGTGAAAAACGAAACGGCCATGCTTACCACGTTCAACGAGGTAGATATGAGCGCCATCATGGAACTTCGGAAGCTATACAAAGACAAATTCAAAGAAGTTCACGGTGTTGGAGTTGGCTTTATGTCATTCTTCACAAAGGCCGTTACCATTGCTCTGGAATCTTTTCCTGCAGTAAATGCAATGATTGACGGAGAAGAGATTGTGTATCATAATTATTGCGATGTGGGAATTGCTGTTTCTACTCCCAAAGGCCTAATGGTTCCAGTAATCCGAAATGCCGAAACACAAAGTTTGGCCGATATTGAACGCAACATTGGCGCAATGGCTGCGAAGGCGCGTGATGGAAAAATCACTGTCGACGACATGACCGGCGGAACCTTCACCATCACCAACGGCGGTGTTTTTGGTTCCATGTTAAGTACGCCAATTATCAATCCTCCTCAAAGCGCCATTTTAGGAATGCACAACATCGTTGAACGCCCCATGGCAGTAAACGGGCAAGTGGTTATTCGTCCAATTATGTATGTGGCACTCAGCTACGATCACCGCATCATCGATGGTCGAGAATCAGTTGGTTTCTTAGTGAAAGTAAAAGAGCTTCTAGAGAATCCGAAACGCATGCTGTTCAACGGCAAAAAAGGCGAAGAGGTATTGCTTGGACTATAAGCAATTGCTAATGTTTGGGCGCATCCTGCAAACTTCGCTCTCGCTCTGTTTGCAGGTCAGGCTTTTCGCCTCTACTCCTTTTTTCAAAAGGGGTAATGGCTGCAATCCTTTGCGCATGTGCATTTCAATCGAATAAAAAATTTGCCCATGAATTCAACATCCTTAGGCATTCGATTATCGGAGTTCACCGCGCTCATAAAACAAACGCTCGATGACCGTTTCGCAGGACAAACATTTTGGGTAATTGCTGAGATTTCGAGTTTGAATCATCATGCTCGGTCTAACATGTACTATTTTCATTTAATTGAAAAGGAAGAACATTCAGGACAAATCAAAGCCGAAATTTCTGCCGTTGCATTTTCCCAACTTGCGAATGCAATTCAAGAATTTGAGCAGCAAACGGGGCAGCAATTCCAAAATGGCATTCAGGTTTTGCTCAATGTTTCCGTTTCGTATCACCCAGTTTACGGGTTAAAAGTGAGCATGCTCAAAATCGATGCAAGCTTCACCATTGGTCAATTACAAAAACAACGCGAGGCGACATTGGCAAAACTCCTTGTCGAAAATCCAGATTCAGTTCAGTTTGTAAATGGACAATATCACACCCGAAATCAGGGATTAAAAATACCCTTGGTTATTCAACGTGTTGCGGTTATTTCATCCGAAACCAGTGCCGGTCTTCAAGACTTTAAACACACGGTCGAAGAAAATTCCTACGGATATAAAATCAGTGTTCAGCTTTTTCAAACGGCTGTGCAAGGCGATGAACAAGGAAAACAGTTGGTCGAGAAACTGATTGAAGTTTTTCGTGCGCCTCAAGCGTTCGATATTGTAGTGATTGTTCGTGGTGGTGGAGCGCAAACCGATTTCCTGATGTTCGATGCGTATCCCGTTGCGCGTGCAATTGCCCGTTTTCCTATTCCCGTTTTAACTGGACTTGGTCATTTAAAAGACATTTCCATTGCCGATTTAATGGCGCATACGGCATTAAAAACACCTACCAAAGTTGCCGAATTCATCATTGCTCATAATCGTCAGTTCGAAGAACGGATTCTTCAAATCAGACAACAAATCATCATCAAAACACAGCAACGCTTAACGTTCGAAAAAGAGATTCTTGCATCAAAAATCAACGAAATTCAAACATCATTTCGAATTTTACTTCAAACTCAATCGGAAGAATTACAATCAATCAAACACAAACTTCTCATCCAAAGCCAAGGTGTATTAAATAAGAACTCCGACTCCTTGAACGAACTATCACAAAAACTTAGTTTACGACCCGCAACCATCATCTCAAATGCCCAAAATAACTTTGAGAATAAAAAGTTGGAATTCGAGCAAATTGTTCTTCGAAGGATTAAAAATCAAGAAAATAAATTGCAACATTTTACTTCGTTGTTCCGAGCGCTAAGTCCCGCCAATACATTGAAACGTGGTTTTGCAATCGTTATAAAAGATGGAGTAATTCAAACCGATGCACGTCAAATAAAAAAGGACGATTCGATTCAGGTATATTTGGGTGAGTCGGAATTGGATGTATCCGTAATTAAAAAACAAAAAAAATATGGTAAACAATTTAACCTATGAAGGAGCCATGGAAGAGCTCAAAGAAATAGCTCTTCAAATCGACAATGAATCGGTAACAGTAGATGTTCTTGCAGATAAAGTAAAACGAGCTTCAGAATTAATAGAATTTTGTCAATTGAAACTCAAAACAACCGAAACGGAGATCAATCAAATCATCAAAAAAATGGATCCGAAAGAGGGTTGAGTTAATTTAAGTTAACAAATGCTTTGATACATTTTTGAATTTACTAACTTGCTGCTTCAATGGGCAATAAGTTTACCTTTAATAAGTTATTAATGACTTTTTTACTCGTTTGGGTTTTGTGCTCAAATGCAGTATTTGCTCAATATTGCGCCCCACAATACACATACGGATGTCAGATAGGTTCTCCTTTAACAGCAGATTTTATTGAAAATTTCTCAACAACTAACGGAGTATCGAACATCACCAACAATAACACGGGTTGCAACATGCAACCCAATAATTTTATTTATAACGCTGGAATGACCGTTTCGGTCGCGCAAGGTTGTTCGTTTGGTGTTTCCATGCGAAGTGGAAATCAGTTTGCTCAAGGTTTTGCAATTTGGATAGATTGGAATTTAGATCTCGATTATAATGATGCGGGCGAACTAGTTTATAGCAGCCCTTCACCAGGCGCAGCCCCAACTCAATTTGCAGGAACCATCCAAGTTCCAGCTTCAGCGTCGGTTGGTCTAAAAAGAATGCGTGTTCGGTGTTGTTTTGCAACGGTTCCAACAAATCCATGTTCCTTGCAAGGCACTTTTCAGGTAGGTGAAGTGGAAGAATACAATGTGGATGTTTTGCCCAACACACTTTCCGCTATTACCGTTGCTAATCAAACCATCTGTGCAGGCAATTCGGCAACAATAACAGCTTCGTCTTCAGGCACAATTAAATGGTATTTGAACGCAACAAGTAACGCGGTTATCTGCAATGGCGCCACATTTACTACACCCGTGCTTAATGCCACTACAACGTATTATGTCCAAGCAACCCTCGGTTCTTGTTCAACACCAAGAGTTCCTGTTGTTATTACAGTAGTCCCTAATTTTACTATTACGGCATCGGCATCGCAAACATCTGTTTGCCCAGGATCTCCTTTTACTTTATCTTCAACGGGAGGGTCTGGTTTAACCTATGCTTGGCAACCCGCAACAGCTGTTTCTAATTCAACTATAAATTCTCCATCGGCAACAATTTCTGCAAACACAACATTTACGGTTGTAGGAACGAATGTAAACGGATGTTCAGCAACATCATCGGTTTCAGTATCGGTTCTTGCTGCAGCTACACTATTAGTTTCATCAACATCGTCCGAATTTTGCGAAGGAGGAACAAGTACACTCACTGTTTCAGGTGGTTCTTCGTATACTTGGTCGCCAGCCGCAACTTTATCTTCTGCGACAGGCATTACCGTTACAGCAACACCAACTGCTTCAACCACCTATATTGTAACATCTCCGAGTAGCTCAACGACATGTGCTGCAAGTGCTAATGTGCTAATTACTGTTCATCCAACACCACTGGTTGATGCTGGAATTCCGCAAGCATTTTGTGCCGGAGCAAGTGTGAACTTATCAGCTTCAGGTGCTACAACATACAGCTGGTTGCCAATAAGTGGACTTTCTTCGGCTATAATTAACAATCCCGTTGCAAGTCCTAATATAAGTACAACCTATTCAGTTACGGGAACTTCCGCTTTTGGATGTGTTGCTTCCGATCAAGTTGATGTAACTGTAAATCAATTACCTATTGCAATTCCAGGCTTGGGTGGTTCACATTGTTTTGGAGAAACTACTCAGTTAAATGGTTCGGGCGGAACTTCCTATCAATGGTCTCCAGCTACTGGCTTGTCTAACGCAACTCTTTCAAATCCAGTTGCAAGTCCCAATTTAACAACGTCATACAGTTTAATCGTAACCGATAACAACGGATGCGTGTCAAATCCATCAGCATCTATATCAGTAAATGTAAATCAGTTACCTGCTGCTCCAGTAATTTCTAATTCTGGCGCACTCACATTTTGTGCTGGCAATGATGTAACGCTTTCTGCAGCCGGAGGTCAATCGTATTCTTGGTCAAATGCGGCTACTTCATCCTCTATTAACGTTGGAACATCGGGCACTTTCAGCGTTTCCATTACCGATATAAATGGATGCGAATCGCCAAGTTCGCTTCCTGTTTCAGTGAATGTAAACCCAATTCCTTCAGCACCCATCATTACATCCATAGGTTCAACAACATTTTGTCAAGGTGCAGATGCAACTTTGCAAACAAATCAAACCAATGGAATACTTTGGAATAATGGCGCAACTACAAGTACTGTAACCGTTTCAACAACGGGACAATACACCGCTCATTTCACTGATTTAAATGGTTGCGAATCGCCCGAGTCCTCGCCTGTTCAAGTAAATGTAACGCCTCTTTCAGCAACACCATCGATTTCGGCATCAGGACCAACGGAATTCTGCGAAGGGAATTCAGTTATATTATCTGCATCTCATGGAGACAACTTTGTTTGGAGTAATGGTGCGGCAAGTCAATCAATAGAAGTAAATGCTAGCGGAACGTATTCTGTTACGATTAGCTCCGGTTGTCCGCCACTAAATCCAACTAACAGTCAAGCAGTTATAGTTCGTCCAATTCCCACACCAACAATATCTGCCGATATTCGGAAAGACTGCCTTCCAGCCGAAATCCAATTCAGTTTTTCAACAAATGGCATTGGACCATTTAATTATTTATGGATGTTTGGTGATGGCAATTCTTCTTCAATTGCACAGCCATTGCATGAATATACTGAAGACGGAATATTTGATGTTTCCCTTGTTCTAACCGATGTAATTGGTTGTAAGGGAGATAGTTTGGAAATCGATTTCATCGAGATTTTGAAACGCCCCGATGTTTCCATTTCAGTGAATCCTTCCATAACAACGTTGTCGAATCCGGAAATCCGACTTATTAGTCAAACAGCTGGCGGACAAAACGAAACATGGACGATAAATCCATTGGGTACATTTACGGGCGATACTGTTTTAGTTTCGATGCCAGACACTGGAACATTTTACGTTGATTTTTCCGTAATCACTGAACAAGGATGTGAAGCAACGATTCGGAAAAGCATTGAGGTTGTGGAAGATTTTCAGATCTATGTTCCCACCGGGTTTACACCAAACAACGATGGTTTGAACGATATTTTTAAACCTGTTTGCACCGGTTACAAATTGAAGGGATTCGATTTCAGAATTTACAATCGATTTGGCCAAGAGATTTTTTTCACGAATAATCCAGAAATAGGCTGGAATCCACAGAACGTTCAATCAGACACCTATATCTGGAAAATGACAGTGAGGAGTTTGCTAAATGAAGATAAAATGCTGGAAGGGCACATCAACATTTTTCGTTAATTGGCAGAATTTAATTGCAAATTATCGAAAGCTTTTTTCTCCATAAGTTGGATAGTCGATAGAGTAGTGTAAGCCCTTACTTTCTTTTCTTAAACGAGCAGATTTAATAATCAAATAGGCGACTAAAATCAGATTTCTTAATTCGCAAAGCTGGGGAGAAAGTGTTGTTCTTTTGTACATACTTTCTGTTTCGCGGTGAAGAATTTGTAAACGGTCTAAGGCACGTTGAAGGCGGATATTACTTCTTACGATGCCTACATAACTGCTCATAATGGATTGAAGTTCCCGCACGTTTTGGGTAATCAATACCATTTCTTCTTGAACTACAGTTCCTTTAATATCCCATTCAGGAATGTTTTCAGTAACTGGGGAAGTTGAAAATAATGAAATGGCTGTTTGCGCTGCACGATGTGCATACACCAAAGCTTCTAATAAGGAATTGGACGCCAAGCGATTCGCACCATGAAGTCCTGTTGATGAACATTCACCTGCAGCCAATAAATTTTGAATGCTTGTCTGGGCGTTTTCGTCAACGTCAATTCCACCACACATATAATGACAGGCGGGAACAACCGGAATCATATCTTTCGATAGGTCAATTCCAAGGGTTTTGCATTTCTCTATAATGTTTGGAAAATGATGAAATAAATCGGACGGGTCAAGGTGACGACAATCCAAATACACACATTCATCACCACGCACTTTTAATTCATTATCAATGGCTCTAGCAACAATATCTCGAGGAGCAAGCGAAGCACGTTGGTCGTATAGTGGCATAAAATCAACACCCTCACTGTTCCGAAGAATTGCGCCAAACCCTCGCATCGCTTCCGTAATTAAAAATGCAGGTTGAACGCCAGGTTGGTAAAGTGCAGTTGGATGAAACTGTATAAATTCCATGTTGCTAACCTTGCCTTTTGCCCGATAAACCATGGCAACCCCATCGCCAGTTGCAATTTTTGGATTGGTTGTACTTGCATAAACATTGCCTGCACCACCCGATGCCATAAGAGTTGTTCTAGCTAAAATAACATCGGTATTACCTGTTTTTAGATTCAATGCATAAACTCCATAACAATGAATATTGGGCGTTGAATTGTTTACATAATGACCAAGATGGTGCTCTGTTATAATTTCAACCGCAAAATGATGATCTAATATTTCAATGTTTGGATGGGCATGAACTTGCTCAATTAAAGCGCGTTCAATTTCAAATCCAGTATTGTCTTTATGATGTAAAATGCGGTTTTCGGAATGTCCACCTTCTTTTCCAAGATCAAACTCTCCGCGTGTATTCTTGTCGAATTGCGCTCCCCATTCAATGAGTTCTTGAATACGCTCAGGTGCTTCCGTAATAACCAGCCTCACAATTTTCTCATCACACAATCCATCACCCGCAATTAACGTATCCTGAATATGTTTCTCAAACGAATCGGGCGCATTGGTTACAGCTGCAATTCCTCCTTGCGCATATTTAGTGTTCGATTCATCTTCATCGCTTTTGGTGATCATGCAAACCGTCCCCGTTTGGGCAACTTTTAACGCATAACATAACCCCGCGATCCCAGATCCGATAATTAAAAAATCTACATTTTTGTGTTTCGTGTACATGGGTCTAAATTACGAATTCATGAAAGGTGATCGAATAATCTTTAGTTTCAATTAACTCATTTATATCGTATTGTGTTTAACAATATCGTATACTTATTTTTTATACCATTCAAATGTGTAAATTTGTCAGAATCCCTTTGATATGAGAAAACTATACGTTCTAATAGTACTAGCATTTTCAGCAAATCTGCTTCCAGCGCAAACCATCATCACAGACCCCATTTTATTAGGGCCATATTGCCCGGGACAACCTATATCTATTCCTTTTACTGCTATCGGCACATTCGAAACCGGTAATGTTTATACAGCCGTTTTATCTGACGCTTTTGGCAATTTCAATTTTTCTACGCCAATCGGTTTTTTGGATAGTAATCAACCATCGGGTGTTATTGTTGGTTTAATTCCTTTTGGAACAATGCCGGGAACTCTCTATCAAATTCAAGTAATATCTAGTTTGCCTTTCGTAATAGGTTCTCCTAGCCCTGTAAACATTGAAGTTGCAGGAAGTCCAACAGCA
>JBBALS010000023.1:0-14465 GCA_040402915.1 Flavobacteriales bacterium | reverse complement strand
GTACTCATCAATACAATTATCGATTGATTCTTTGAGTAAAACATAAATTCCATCGTCAAGAGAGGAGCCATCTCCTAACTTGCCAATGTACATTCCCGGTCGAAGGCGAATATGTTCCTTCCAATCGAGCGATTTTATGGAGTCGTCGTTATACGTGCTATCTGTTTGCTCAGCCATGAAACAAAAATATGGAATGAATTCAACCTAACGCTATTATGCTGCAATGAATTATTAACGAAATGAGCAGGTGATTTTTTTATTTATAAGCTTCGGTTTTTACAAAATAAATCCTGTTTACATTTGTGTTTAATTTGATTAATTCCGAATGTTTGTTTCTAAAAAAGTTGTTCAGGAGTCTTTTACTTGGGAAGATTATTTAAGTTTATGTGAGAATTTAGTTGCTGAAAATAAATCAACCGGGCCAATTCAAACCGTCGAGCATGCGCATTATTCAACATTGAATTTAAGTCGCATGAAACGTGTGTTTAAAACGTTTCATGTGAACAATGAAACCGCCATCCAGTTTTCGGAAACTCCTCGTCAACTTTGGCTTTTAATTACAGAGTCTTGGTGCGGCGATGCTGCACAAATTGTTCCTGTATTGGCGCGATTAGCTGCTTTGAGTCCTACAATACAATTTCGTATTATCATACGTGATGAACATCCCGAAATTATGGATGCATTTTTAACAAATGGAGGACGGGCGATTCCAATAGTTATTGGTATAAATCCCGATACATTCGAAGTGAATTGGCATTGGGGATCCAGACCAAAAGGAGCGATTGACGTTGTAACTCGCTGTAAAAACGAAGGATTAGAGAAAGAACAAATTGCACTTGCTCTCCAAGAATGGTACAATCAAGACAGAGGAGTTGGTGTTTCAGAGGAGATAGCAAGTCTTGTATCCTTTAAATAGGAATGGGATTGATTTATTTCTTAGTCCTATGCTTTTTCATGTAAAAAATTCATTTAAAAATTTCCCTTAAGTAATTGTTTTTAGAATAAATTTGCACAAATAATATAATAAGTTGCTATGGCAGATTTGCGGCAGATTGCAGTTGGTGATATTCATGGATGTTTAAAAACATTCCGAGTTTTAATATGGGATAAATTGCAATTGAACACCAGCGACCATTTGATATTGTTGGGAGATATTATAGACCGAGGCCCGGATTCGAAAGGAGTAATAGACGAAATTATTGCGATTAAAGAACGTGGAATTCGGGTGCAAGTGCTTCAAGGAAATCATGAAGAAATGATGATTAATGCATCACTAAACAACGAAAGCCTCGACTATTGGCTTCGAAATGGTGGACAAGAAACGTTAGATAGTTTTGGGGTAAAGCATGTTTCAGAAATCCCAACAACATATCTTGATTTTATTCGGCACACTGAATTATATGTTGAAACAGCCGACACTATTTTCGTCCATGCGGGATTAAACTTCAATAAAGAAGATCCATTTTCTGATTATGACGCAATGAAATGGATTCGTAAAATGGAAGTTGACCCTGCGAAAATTGGCAATCGGGCAATTGTTCATGGACACGTACCTGCTCCGCTTCCATTATTAACGAAATTAAGAAAATTCAACATCAATATTGATGCAGGTTGCGTATACAAAGATATTCCTGGATTGGGAAATTTGTTGGCTTTTGATGTGACCAATAAAAAGTTTGTATCAGTGGCTAACTGCGAATAAAAAAGTTGAAATAAATTCACGTAAGTCAAACGTCAATTTCAATACAAAAAATGTAAATTTGTCTTCAACCTCATGCGAATAATTTATGAAGGCAAAGTATATCAATCCTTTTACGGACTTTGGTTTTAAGAAAATATTTGGCGAAGAAGCCAGCAAATCTTTATTGATTGACTTCCTAAATGCATTATTATCTCAAACAAATAAAATTGTTGATTTGAGTTTTAAGAATACAGAGCAACTTGGACAAACAGATGCGGATAGAAAGGCTATTTATGATATTTATTGTGAAAATGAGATTGGCGAGAAATTTATTGTAGAACTTCAAAAAGCCAAACAAAATTATTTTAAAGAACGAACAATTTATTATTCAACATTTCCAATCAGAGAGCAAGCTGAAAAAGGTTTATGGAATTATCAATTAAAGGCAGTTTATTGTGTCGGAATTCTTGATTTCACGTTTGATGATTATGAAAATGAAAAGGAGAAAAGCGAGGTAGTTCATACAATCAAATTGAAAAACCAAAACGGGAAGACCTTCTATGAAAAGCTGACTTACATTTATCTTGAAATGCCCAACTTTAAGAAAGTTGAAACCGAATTAACAACTAGACTCGATAAATGGCTGTTTTTCATCAAAAACTTAGAAGATTTCCAATCGATTCCCGCTATTTTTTCAGACGATATTTTTACGCAGGCATTTGAAAAAGCGGAATTAGCAAAGTTCGGTCAAGTTGATTTAGATCGTTATGAAAGCAGTTTAAAAATTTACCGCGACTTAAAAGGCGTTATTGATACTGCCTTTGATGAAGGAAAGCAAGAGGGAATTGAAGAAGAAAAACTAGAGATAGCTAAAGCACTCAAAGAAAATGGTGTTCAACTTGAGGTCATAATGAAATCTACTGGACTTTCGAAAGACGAAATTGATCAATTGTAAGATTGCTAGAAATCTTGTATTTCTATTAGCAAAGTTTCAAAAGAATTTACACATTAAATCGGAAGTGCATAATATCGCCATCCTGAACAATGTATTCTTTTCCTTCAACTGCTAATTTACCATTTTCGCGGCAAGCTGATTCTGAACCAAACTTGATAAAATCGTCATACTTGATTACCTCAGCTCGGATAAACCCTTTTTCGAAATCGGTATGAATTACCGCAGCCGCCTGAGGTGCTTTCATGCCGGTTGTAATGGTCCATGCACGCACTTCTTTAACGCCAGCAGTAAAATATGTTTGAAGGTTTAATAAATGATAGGCCTTTTTAATGAGCTTATTCACTCCGGGTTCATCCAAGCCAATTTCACTTAAGAAAGCCACTTTGTCTTCGTAGGTTTCCAATTCTGCAATATCTGCTTCCATTGCAGCAGTAATGATTAGAATTTCCGCATTTTCTTCAGCAACCGAATTTCGAACGGCTTCAACATACGCATTTCCGGTTTTAGCCGAAGCTTCATCCACATTACAAATGTACATCACCGGCTTGTTGGTTAACAGATACAAGTCGTTTGCAAATTCAATATCGTCTTGCTTCTCCAATTTTATGCTGCGTGCAGATTTACCTTGAAGCAACACTTCGCGGTATTGCGACAAAATATCGTGTGCGCGTTTTGCATCTTTATCGCCTGTTTTGGCAAGCTTCTCTACTTTTTGAAGGCGCTTCTCAACGGTATCCAAATCTTTCAATTGCAATTCCATGTCGATCACTTCCTTGTCGCTTACTGGATTTACACGTCCGTCAACATGCACCACATTTTCATCGTCGAAACAACGTAACACATGAAGTATCGCATCGCATTCGCGAATATTTCCAAGAAACATATTACCTAAACCTTCTCCCTTTGAAGCTCCTTTTACCAATCCGGCAATGTCCACAATCTCAACGGTTGTTGGTACAATGCGTTCTGGATTTACAAACTTCGACAACTCGGTCATCCGTTCATCAGGAACAGTGATAATTCCAACATTGGGTTCGATGGTGCAAAAAGGAAAGTTTGCTGCTTGTGCTTTTGCATTGCTCAAACAATTAAAAAGTGTGGATTTACCAACATTGGGAAGCCCAACAATTCCGCATTTTAGTGCCATAGTTTCTCTGAAAATGGGCGCAAATATAGTCTAAACAAGCTATTTATTTAAAGCAATTTCAAATCTATTTCCAAATATACCCGAAGCAATCTGAGTTATTCAGTTTAGTTTACTATTTCAGGGTTGAAAACAGGCAATGAAATGAAAAAGGTGGTTCCAACATTAACAGTCGATTCAAACCAAATTTTTCCTTCGCTGCTTTCTATGATATTCTTTACCAGAGCCAAACCGAGTCCCATACCCGAGTTTTTGGTGGTGAAATTGGGAGAAAATATTTTATCACGCAGCTCATCCGAAATACCCGTTCCATTATCTTGAATAGATAAAATAATTTCTTTTTCAGAAGGTTTTAATTGAACGAATAATTCACCTTCACGATTTTCTGGAATGGACTGAATAGCATTTCGAAAAAGGTTGTTAAATACACGAAGCATTTGTTCTTTATCGGTATTCACACAGCAAGGCGAAGCATTCACATCCACATCTAACGTAATGTTAACGCCTTGTTCGCCTTGGTGTAAGTCGATAGCATTCAATAATAATGAATGAATATCCACTTTCTCCTTCACCATATTCGGCATTTTGGCGAAATTCGAAAATTCGGTTGCGATGTGGCTCAACGAATCGATTTGTTCAATCAAATTTTGCGTGTAACGAGCAATGCGTTCATTAAATCCGGGTGCCTCATCATCCCAAGCTCGTTTCAGCATTTGGGTGCTTAGTTTCATCGGAGTCAATGGGTTTTTAATTTCATGTGCAACCTGTTTGGCCATTTCTCGCCAGGCGCTTTCACGTTCCGAACGAGCAAGTTTTTCGGCACTCTCGGCAAGTTCACTCACCATTAAATTATATTCATTGATTAAGTCTCCAATCTCATCTTTTCCTTTCCAAGCGATGACTTCATTCTTGCGTCCCAATTGTATGTTACTCAACTTCTCCTGAATAAGTCGCAACGGTTCGGTAATAGTGTTCGATATAAAGATGGCAGCAATTAATACCAATACAATAAGCAAAACGTAAATGTTTACAATGGCAATAATAAAGGTTGCGATTTCTTTTCTAAGCTCATTTTGACGAGCAAAATAAGGGAGATTTAAATAGCCAATTACTTTGTTCTCGTAGTTTCGAATTGGCACATAAGCCGAAAAATACTTTAGTTTTCCAATATGTTCCTCCTGAATAAACTCGGTTGTATTTCGAACTGCGAGATTGTAAAATGCTTCAGGATTCATTTTCTTTGAAACTAAACCCTCATCAAAAATCTTCGATCGGGAAGATGCATATAATTGCCCTGTTGGATCAAAAATATTTACATCAGCAAAGAATACATTGGCTTGTTTAGTCAATGCATAAGTAATATCTTCTGCTTTAAATGGATTTAAACCTTCGTCTTTGCCAATGAGATAGTCGGTTTCAACTTGAAGGGAATGAATTTTTTCGCTGATGTTTCGGAGATTTTTTTGGTTGCTGTTGGAAATGATGTACAAAATTGTTCCTCCACCAATTAACAACAATGAAATAAACAAGATGAATACAATGGAAAGCTGAATACGCCTTTTGAAACTGATGCGTTTTAAATTGCGATTTAATACAATTTCACGAACAAGAAATGGGATTAGAAAAAGTATGCTAAAAAAGAGAATGAGATACGAAAAGGGAGTTAGTATTCCAAGCAAACCAGCTCTTGGCAAACTCAAAACTACATACGATTCTGGGCGGACACGGTAAACTAGATGGCTAAATTTGGCATCTTTTATAAAATGATATTCTTCCTGTGAATAGTTTATGAAAAGTGAATCGGAGAGTTCATAAGAAAAACTTCCATAATGCGACACTAGTTTTCCTTGGTTGTATCGAGCATAACTGTAATTGCTTAAGTCGGTTCGGGTGCTCACCATTTTATCGAGCAACAATTCAGGATACCCAATTTCTTCGGGGGTAAAACGTGATTGAAAATCGATGTATAAAGTTCCCAAAGGAATGGAGTCTCTGTTTTCATTTAAGATTGGCAATCGAGCTAAATAACTAATACGCCCAGATCCATTATCGATGAAGAAAAAACGATCGCTCAACGTTGGAATTCCAATTGAATCGATAAGTCTGTCGAATTTTATTGGGTCGCTTATTGAGGTTGTGTAAAGCGCTGTCATTGGACATTCATCCGCACCAAAAACCTGCACATTGATGCTGTATTTTTCCCAATAGCTGTTAAAGTACAATTGAGCTAAATCGCGAACTTGTCCACCAGAAATAGAAGAAGGGCGCATGTATGTTTTGAGGATCGAGTCGTTTAAAATTTTCTTTTCAACTTCTAAAAACAAACTTTCTGCAATGGGATCTCTGTCGGCTGATATTTTTCCAGCTAATAATTTCCGTTTTTCAAATTCGCGTTCTGATGTATTACGTTGAAGAACATAGGTTCCTAAAAAAGCAAAACAGACAATAATGGCAATGACATGAGCATAAGTATAACCGAGAGTCTTATTCCTAAAAAAGTAAATTAGTAGGAAAATAAATGAAGCGATACAAATTACCCAAAAATCGAAATTCAAAAAAAATGAAAATGCAGCCGAAACACATGCTGAAACTAAAATCAACCCAATGAAACGAATCGTGGATAACTTCAATTCCAAAAGCCACGTTGCGACAAGGTTCATCATTAAAAAAAGCGAACCAAATAACAATCCAATAATAAAGAATGAGATGTAGCTGCTTAATGTCAAATTAAACACATCCGAAATATCGAGCGAGATGCTTGAATTTATGATTAAGCCCTGAATAATATCTCCAATAAAGCCAGCAATTCCGAATAAAACAAACAGCGAAACAAATGCTCCAATGATTGAGAAATTAGTTTGGAAACGGAAGTTTTTTCCTTGCTGGTGGATTAGAAAAGCAGAATAAAGAAACAGTACGGTATTGATGAGTAAATCGCCCAAGGTTGGAAGCCAATTACTGGCGGCATATTCGTTTGGACTAAACAGCGATAAATGGATGATTGGGCTTGGAAATCCATATTTAAAGCTGATTATTCGAAGAGCTACAATACACATCCAATAAAACCAGAAAATAAGGAGTCCTTTTTTTGCTGCGATTTTAGATGCAATACGATGCATTGCAATCAAAAAGAGGAGCATTCCAAAAGCCGCTAAACAAACGGGCCAAGTGCTATTGGATTCGGTTTCAGAATCAACTAACCCTGGCTTAAACCAGGCCGAAATTGGACCATTTGAATTGTAGATCGGGAGTGATCCTTCTTCTTTTAAAGACGATAAATTGGAAGAACTCGGTAATTTATCAAGATCAGGATATCCATTTTGAAGATAGTCGTTTTGGTATGAATACTCTCTGCAAACAAGCGCAAATCCAAGTATTTGGCAAGCATTATTTTGGTATCGTTTAACGAAATACCAACCATTTTTCAAATGCAATAAACTGCTTTCATCTATCGATTGCAAACCAATACTAGAAACTGAAATTGAATTGTCGGTCCAGAAATGAACAGTGCTTTCGGAATAACCAATAAAAGCCAAGTTCTGTTTTATCGCTAATGCATTCCAATGGGTTGGAAATTTCTGCAGCTTTGAGAAATTCAAACTAGAGTCTTTCGTAAAAGCTGCCGCTTCTTTGTCAAGTTCAAGTTCTCTTTGTTGAATGAAATTCTGAAGGATGTGTTGTTGCTCCTCGGGCTTTGGGAAAACTGATACACGAAAGACTATTTCGGCTATACCCAAACTGGCTAGAGCGATTAGTACTAAAACAATCGAACGAATGTTAAATAAAGTCCTCACAGAAAAACAAAAATAACCTTTCTTCGAAGTAAAAAACAAAAGATAATGTTTTGGGCAATGGAAACATTCTCAATAAATACATCCATGGAAAAATGCATGAGAATCAATCTCATTTTCTTTTACTTTTACCATCCATTCAATTTTCAAACTATGCGCAAACTTTTTATTAGTCTGATCCTTTTTGTAGGAGTAACATCAACGGTTTCCTCTCAAAATAAAAAAGAAATAACTCTACAAGAAATATGGGCTAGTCCTACGTTTAGACCAGAAATGGTTATGGGCGTGGCTCCCATGCAAGATGGCAAACATTACAGCACATTAAACTTCGATGATTCGGGCGTTAGCATTGGGAAATATTCATACGCAAGTGGACAAAAAGTGGGCGATATTTATGCTGCCAACAGTGCTAAACTTCCTGGCGGATTAGAAATCCCTTTTGATGACTACACCCTGAGTAAGAATGAAAAGAAGATGCTTGTGCCCACGGAATCAGAGGCCATTTATCGATATTCAAGCAGAAGCGCATACGTAGTAATCGATTTAGAAAAGAAAACAGCATCCTTACTAAGTAGTGGCAAGCAGCAATACGCCGCTTTTTCGCCCGATGGAAATCAAGTGGCTTTTGTTCGTGATAACAACCTTTTTGTGAAAGATTTGATTTCAGGAAAGGAAGATGCAATCACTAAGGACGGCAAGCAAAATGAGATCATTAATGGCGCAACAGATTGGGTGTACGAAGAAGAATTTGCTTTAAGTCAGGCGTTTTTCTGGTCTCCCGACGGAAGTAAAATTGCCTATTTACGTTCTGATGAGCGTAAAGTGAAAGAGTACAATATGCAAACTTATGGTAACTTATATCCTGGTTTATACACGTTCAAATATCCGAAAGCAGGAGAAGATAATTCGATGGTGAATGTATTTGTGTATGATGCAAAATTGGGGAAATCAGTGAAGATGCAAACTGGCGATAATAAAGACCAATACATTCCACGTATTCAATGGACAAGCAAAGGCTCCGAATTGTGTGTTACCCGTTTAAATCGTCATCAAAACCATCTTGAACTTTTGTTAGCAAATCCATTCAATGGAGAAGTGAAAACCCTACTCGAAGAAACATCTGAAACCTACATCGATGTGCACGATAACTTAAAATTCCTTCAAGATGGCAAGCGTTTTATTTGGTCGTCTGAATTGGGAGGCTATAATCATTTATATCTCTATGGAATGGATGGAGTTCGCATCAATGCAATAACAAGTGGGAATTTTGATGTCACCGAATTTTATGGAATGAATGAAACTACAGGACTTGTTTATTTTCAGGCAGCAAATCCTACACCGATGGATCGGAGTCTTTATTCTGTGAAATTAAACGGAAAAGGACAAAAGAATTTACTTCCCACCAACGGACACCAATCACCTGAATTTAGCAGCGATTTTAGTTTTTTTACTTTAGAGCAGAGCAATGCTAATGCACCTTCCGATTATAGTTTGTATAGCGGAGAGGGCAAGCTAATTCGGACATTGGAATCCAATAAAACATTGAAAGATAAATTGGCAGAGTATGACTTATCGCCCAAAACTTTTTTCAATTTCACAACCACGAAGGGAACAGTTTTAAATGGATGGATGATCAAGCCATCGAACTTTGATGCTACTAAAAAGTATCCAGTTTTTATGACAGTTTATGGAGGCCCTGGTCATAATACTGTTGAAAATGATTGGGACGGATCCAATTATTTATGGTATCAATTACTTGCTCAGAAAGGATACATTGTGGTTTCGGTTGATAATCGGGGAACTGGAAATAGAGGAGAGGCATTTAAAAAATCGACATACAAGCAGTTGGGTAAATTGGAGACGGAAGATCAAATGGAAGCTGCAGTTTATTTGGCTTCGCAGTCGTATGTTGATGCAGCTCGCATTGGCATTCAAGGATGGAGTTACGGAGGTTATATGAGTTCATTGTGTATAACCAAAGGAGCCGATTTATTTAAAATGGCTATTGCCGTTGCACCGGTTACGAATTGGCGTTTTTACGATTCTATTTACACCGAGCGTTTCATGCAAACTCCTGCTGAAAATGAATCGGGATACGATGATAATTCTCCCATCAATCATGTTGGTCGTTTGAAAGGGAAATACTTATTAATCCATGGAACGGGTGACGACAATGTACATTTTCAAAATTCAGTTGAAATGGTAAATGCATTGGTTAAAGCAAATAAGCAATTCGATTCTGAATTTTATCCTGATAAAAACCATGGTATTTATGGTGGAAATACCCGTCTGCATTTGTATACTAAAATGACCAATTTTATTCTGAATAACCTTTGATATCCACGTAGTTCATTATAAAAAATGCGTTTGTTTTGAGATATTTTTGCATATATTTGTTTTTCCCAAATTCCAACGAAGTGAAAAAGTATTTACTTATTTTGGCTGTTTTTACTGGTCTTTTTGCTAATGCACAGCAAAATTCTAGCACTTCTCAGCAATTAGATTCTCGAGCAAATATCTATTATAACGCCAATGATATTGCACAAATGGATGCATTGAAAATTGCTCAATTGAACTTTATTTTCCAACATTCATGGGTTGTCAATACGCTTAAGCCCTGCCCCGAATGTCCTGCAATTGATGTAAATGCATTTGATGTCTATCAACATTCACGTGAAGCAAAATCAAGGAAACGCGTTTATTTGAGTGTTCCGGGAAATCCAATTGATATTCTTTCTTACCAAGAATTGGATATTGAATTGGAACGAATTAAAAATGAAATGATCACGAATTTAAATCAACACTGATCATGAAAAAGAACTTTTTAATTACACTAATTTCCATATTGTTTGTTGGATTCAATCAAGTTGCTTCTGCACAAACTTATACCATGACGGCAGGTGCTGCGACAATCAATACCTGTTCGGGAACTATTCTCGATCCAGGTGGAGCAGGAGATTATGCTATCAGTACCGATGTTACCCAAACCATTTGTTCAACATCAGGGGAGTGTGTTCAATTGTCTTTTACTTCTTTTGGTACTGAATCTTGCTGCGATAATTTAAAATTGTACGATGGTAATAGTACTGCCGCATCCATAATTGGAACATATGCAGGTGCAACAATTCCAGGTCCAATTTCTACTACTGCTGCATCGAATGGTTGTATGACATTAGCATTTCACTCCGATGGTTCTATTATAGGTGCTGGATTTAGTGCTACAATATCATGTATTCCTTGTCCACCGATGATTATCTTAGGTCAAGGTGGAAATACAGTAGTTTCATGTGGAGGTATGTTAACAGATCCTGGATCGGGTACAAATTATCCTGATAATGCAAATGTTACACAAACCATTTGCTCTGGAGTTCCAAATCAATGCGTAACTTTATCATTTACAAGTTTCACCACAGAAGCCACTTTCGACAGACTTTCCATCTATGACGGCGCTAATACAACTGCCGATTTATTGGGCGTCTTTTCAGGATTCACAATACCACAGCCGGTTTCAAGCACAACAAATTCTACGGGTTGTTTAACCTTGGTCTTTACTACAAACGGCTCTATTAACAACAGCGGATTTCAAGCCAATTTATCTTGCGATGTTTGCCAAGCTCCTATAGTTACTCCCACAGGATTTTGTGATCAAGCCATGCCATTTTGTACTGACGTAGCAGGTGGTATTACCTTTCCGGCATCTACTGGGACGACCTCTCAATTTGGAACACCTGGTCAGGTTGGCTGTTTGTTTTCAACTCCAAATCCAGCGTGGTATTTCATGAAAGTGGATCAAACTGGAACATTGAACATCAATATTAATTCAGGTTTTGATGTCGATTTTATTTGTTGGGGGCCTTTTTCGCAGACTGATTGGGATGCTGGGATTTGTACCAATGTACTCGATTATACGTGGGCAAATAATGCTGCAAATTATGTTTCTTGTAGTTATTCAGCATCGGCATCAGAAGTGTGTTCAATAACAAATGCACAATCTGGTGAATATTATGCGCTTCTTTTAACCAACTACTCAGGTCAAGCCACAAATATTACATTTGCTCAAGATCCTACTTCAACAGGAACAACAGATTGTTCAGTTTTTTGTAGCGTAACTGCAACACCTGTCCCAACAGTGTGTGATCCAACAACGAATACCTATATTTTAGCTGGTACCATTGATTTTACCAATCCTCCCACCTCTGGATCTTTAACGATTACAAACAGTTCGGGTGGTTATTTAATATTTAATGCTCCGTTTGCCACATCTGTTAATTACAATTTCACGAATCTTTCATCCAATGCCAATGCGGAGCAATTAACGGTTGTGTTTTCGGACGATAATACCTGTGCTGCCATTGGAGATTATACTGCGCCTGCAACCTGTTCAACATGTCCAGTTACTGCTGGTGTTTCGGGTCCGGCTTGTGAAGGTCAAAACGTTACGCTGACTGCTACCAATGTTGCCAATGGAATTTATTTATGGTCTGGGCCTAATGGATTTACTTCGAATCTTCAAAATCCAACAATCATTGGTGTAACTCCTGCCATGTCTGGAGTTTACCAGGTCACTGCTGCCAATCCAGTGAATGGCTGTTCAAGTATTAGTTCGATCAATGTTTTTGTAAGTCCTACTCCTGCTACCCCAACA
This sequence comes from Flavobacteriales bacterium, assembly GCA_040402915.1. GTDB lineage: Bacteria > Bacteroidota > Bacteroidia > M30B66 > M30B66 > CALQRR01. The sequence continues at coordinate 2,249 of JBBALS010000023.1, read as the reverse complement.
ATTTCGAATGATGGTCCAGTTTGCGAAGGCACACCTCTTAACTTAACATCGAGTTCAACTCTAGGCGCAACTTATTTTTGGAATGGTCCTAATGGTTTTACTAGCAATTTGCAAAATCCTTCATTTGCTCTTGCTTCGAATCTAGGAAATGGAGTTTATACATGTAAAGTTATTGTAAATACCTGTTCAAGTCTTTCAGCAACTACTACGGCTGTTATCAATCCATATCCACAAATTCCAACTCCAACTGGAATTGATACTCTTTGTGAAGGCGATAACTTAGTATTATCAGTTCCTTTTGAAGCAGGAATTACTTACGAATGGACGAATGCTGCTGGTTTGGTGCTTTCATCATCCAATACATTATCCATTAATTCAATGACGCCGATTCAATCTGGACAGTATTCTATTCGAATTGATTCAAGTGGATGTTGGAGTCAGCCTTTTAATATTGATGTTAAGATTTATCCTATTCCAACAACACCGGTTTTTACTCCTGCTATTATTAATATTTGCGAATCATCTGCACTTAATTTATCGGGTACTGCACCACTTCCTCTTGCAGGAACTGTTTATGCTTGGGCTGGTCCTAATAGTTATTCGGGTTCAACGCAAAATGTTTTGGTTACCTCTATTGTTACTCAAACAGAAGCCGGAGTTTATTCTTTAATTATTACAGAAAATGGTTGTTCATCAGCTGCGGGATCTTTAACGGTTGTAGTTATTGATTTGCCAATTTCGGATGCAGGAATTGATAAATCGGTATGTTCGGGCGTACCGATTGAAATTGGTAATGCTTCACCTTCGCCAAGTAATACCTATATGTGGTCACCAACCGAAGGAATTGATTTCAGTAACATATCAAATCCCAATGTGGAAGTTTCAAATTTCTCTGATTTACCCTATGATTTACCCTATATCGTAACGACTTCCACAACGGTTTCAACTACAACATGTACTTCCAAAGATACGGTAGTTGTTACAATTAAACCGCAACCTAGTGGAGCGTTTGAAATTCCAGAACCGCAGTGTTTTACCGGCAATTCTTTCGATTTTCAAGCAAATGGAAATTATACAAGTACTGCTACTTTTGAATGGGATTTTGGTCCTTGGGCAAGTGTTCCCGCTACAACCAATTTGACCGATGAAAATCCGCAAGATGTTTCATTCAACTCAACTGGAAATCAATTAGTACAGTTTACCGTTACACAAGATGGCTGCGTTGGAAATACATATCAATCAACTGTGCTTATTCACAAAATGCCTGTCGCAAATTTCATTGCCGATACGCTGATTGGTTGTAGTCCAATGATTGTTAATTTCTCTAATTTAAGCGAATCTGTCGATCCTTTTAAAACCATAGAATGGACCATTTTGGATGAAACAATTGTTTCGAATAATAATCCAACAATTGTGTTTAACAATCCGGGACAATATGATATTTCAATAAAAGTTTCCACAGAGTATGGCTGCGAAGACACTTATTTCATCAATAATTTAATTAGTGTTAATCCTTCACCTCGTGCCGATTTCAGATTAAGTCCGGATGTAGTTCAAATAATCCAACCAGAAATGGATTTTATTGATTTGTCGGATGATGCTGACGAGGTTTATTATATAATTAATCGCTCCGATACGGTTTATCAAGCCGAAACAACCTACACTTTTCCTGATACCGGAATTTATAGTGTTCGCCAGGTTGTAACCACTCAGTTTGGTTGTGTTGATTCACTCACAAAACAAGCTGTTGTAGAATTAGGTTATAAATACTATATTCCTTCAGGATTTTCTCCTAATGACGATGGGTACAATGATTTCTTTAAGGTGTATGGAGAAGATGTTTTGGAATACAATATGATTATCTATAATAGATGGGGACAGAAGTTGTATCAATCTTATGACATGGAGAATGGTTGGGACGGAAAAACAAAAACCAGCACGGGTGCAGTTGATGGAGGTCTTTATTTTTATCGTGTAGAGATGGTTCAACGCAATGGAATAAAGAATACAATTGAAGGAAACGTGGTGCTTTTAAAGTAGGCACTTCAGCACTACATTTCACACAAAAAAGCCCTGAATGATTTTTCATTCAGGGCTTTTTTTATGGTGTTGTTTCGTTAGACAAGTACTTCGCCATCCATGATTTCGGGAATAGGAATATTCATAATATGAAGAATGGTTGGAGCAATATCGGCAAGTTTTCCATTGTTGATTTTCTTGAAATCGGAATCAATTAATACACATGGAAC